>JBMTSM010000074.1:0-8173 GCA_049448275.1 Burkholderiaceae bacterium | reverse complement strand
GCTGCAGTCGCGCTCAATTTGGTGTTGGGCTACGGTGGTTTGGTGTCTTTTGGACACGCAGCGTATGTCGGTATTGGCGCCTACGCGGTGGGCATTCCGGGCTACCATGCGTTGTATGGCGGCCTAGAGTCACTGGGATTGGCCACACATTCAGGCTTCGTGCACTTGGCATTGGCGATGGGCATTAGTGCCGTTTTTGCCTTTCTAACTGGCTTGGTGTGTTTGCGCACCAAAGGCGTTTATTTCATCATGATCACGATGGCGTTTGCCCAAATGATCTACTACGCCATCGTCTCCATCAAAACCTATGGTGGTGATGACGGCTTGACTATCGATGTGCGATCAGAGTTCCCCGGCATCTCACTTGACAGTCCGCTGCAGTTATTTGCGGTGAGTTACGGGGTTTTGTTATTCGCGATTGTGGTGGTTCGTACCCTGGTCAATTCGCGCTTCGGTATGGTGCTACAAGGCGCGAAGGGAAACAATGAGCGGGTCATCATGCTGGGGTACAACACCTATGCCTACCGACTCACGGCTTATGTGATTTCTGGGGCTTTGGCGGGTCTGGCCGGCGCATTGTTGGGCAATTTCACGACGTTCATTTCACCTGAAATGATGGATTGGACCCGCTCGGGTGACCTGATGTTCATGGTCATTTTGGGGGGCGTTGCCACCACCATTGGTCCCGTGCTGGGCAGCGTAGTGTTCATCGTGATTGAGGAGATCTTGTCATCCTTCACGGTGTATTGGCAGTTACCGTTTGGTCTGTTATTGATGGCTGTAGTGTTGTATGGCCGAGGCGGCTTGGTTGGGTTTTTCAAAAGCCGCTCAGCACCTACCAAGTCGGAGTCCAAGCCATGACCGATTTCATTCTTGAAACCCAGCACCTGTCGAAAGCGTTTGGCGGCATTCGCGCCACAGACGAGCTTAATCTGCAAGTGTTACCGGGCGAACTACACGCCGTGATTGGTCCCAACGGTGCCGGTAAAACGACGTTGATTTCACAGCTATGCGGATTGCAAACACCTGATACCGGTACGATTTTGTATAAGGGTAAAGACATCACAAACTTACCCCCCCACAAACGCGCGCATCTGGGTATTGCTCGCTCTTTCCAAATCACCTCGCTGATCATGGAAATGACCGTTCTCGATAACGTGGCTTTAGCGGTGCAAGCACGGATGGGCTCCTCATTCCGCTTCTTCAAGCCAGCGCGGCAGATCCGTGCCATCCGTGATCAAGCCATGGAGTGCCTCGCGCGCGTTAATCTGGCGCACCGCGCCGACGTCCTGACGCATGAGCTGTCGCACGGCGAGCACCGGCATATCGAAATTGCAATTGCCCTCGCTGCAAAGGCTGATCTGATGTTGCTAGACGAGCCGATGGCCGGTCTGGGTGTGGAGGAGAGTCGGGCGATGGTTGAATTGCTGACTGCAGTTAAAACGCACACCACGATTGTGTTGATTGAACATGACATGGATGCAGTTTTTGCTTTGGCTGATCGGATTTCTGTATTGGTATACGGCCACATCATCGCCACGGGTAGCCCCGGTGAGATCCGCGCTAATAAAGAAGTGGAAATTGCGTACTTGGGCGAAGAAAGTGGAGCCAGCGCATGCTAACGGTCAGTGGGTTATCTGCACATTACGGTTCGTCACAGGCGCTATTTGATGTCAATTTGACGTTGGAGGCTGGGCGTGTGATCACGTTGTTAGGCCGCAATGGCATGGGTAAAACCACCACAATCAACGCGATCATGGGCTTGGTGCCCCCGTCGGGCGGGGAGATTCAGTTTGACGGCCAGGTACTCAACGGCATGGCCGCGTTTCGCATCGCCAACTTGGGTCTCGGCTTGGTACCGGAGGGGCGTCAGGTATTTCCCAACTTAACGGTCAAAGAAAATCTCATCGCGACGGCGTCGAACCACTTGAAGCAGAGTGAACCCTGGACGCTTGCCCGGGTGCTCGATATGTTTCCGGAGTTGGAATCGCGGTTGGGTTCGATGGGTAATTTACTGTCGGGAGGGGAGCAGCAGATGCTGGCGATTGCCCGAGCTCTGATGACCAACCCCAAACTTTTGATTTTGGACGAGGCGACCGAGGGCCTGGCCCCATTGGTTCGCCGCCGTATTTGGGAGGCCTTGGCAAAGATTCGCGCCACCGGACTGTCGATCTTGATCGTCGATAAAAACCTGCACGATCTGCTGAAATTGGCTGATACCCATGTGGTGATCCAACGGGGTCGAACCGTTTGGACCGGCAGCAGTGAGGCGCTGATGGCCGACGCGGAATTAAGGGCGACTCACCTCGGTATGTAGCAGCGGACGATCCAGGGTCGATCAGTATGCTAGGTGGTGGGCACTGTTCCCAGAAACAGGCGATCCATGTTGGGGTCCGCCAATATCTCGGATGCGGGCTTTTGCAAAACCAAACGGCCCGACTCCAGCGCTATGGCCGTGTCTGAGTACTTCAAAGCACTTTTGACGTTCTGCTCGACCATAAGTACCGTCGTACCCTGTGCGACCAAGTCTCGCAGCAGCACAAATACACCTTGCACTACCTGAGGCGAAAGTCCAATAGAAGGCTCGTCGATAAGCAATACTCTCGGCCGCAGCAATAATGCACGACCAACTTCCAATTGCTTTTGCTCGCCCCCAGATAGAGATGATGCCTTGCTATGCAGGCGCTCTTTGATCCGTGGGAAACGATCCAAAATCTCGGGTATGCGCTTGCGCGTCTCGTCAATACCAATCGTGATGCCACCGAGCTCGAGGTTTTCTAAAACGGACAGCTGGCCGAACAGATTACGGCCTTGCGGTACGAAGGCAATGCCTTTTGCCAGCAGATCACGTGGTGACGTGCCTGCGACCTCTTGACCGTTTAGCAGAATGCGCCCCTGTCGTGGTTTTAAAAGTCCAAAAAGCGTTTTCAGGACCGTTGACTTGCCCGCGCCGTTTGGTCCAATCAAAAGCGTAACCGTGCCCGTTTCCGCCTTGAATGACAGATTATTCAGGATCATGAAGTCCTTATAGCCAGCCACGACGTTATCAAATTCAATACAGGTACTCACGCGTTAACTCCCCAAGTAAGCGTCGAGCACTTGCTTGTTATTCCGGATTTCGTCTGGGGTGCCGATGGCTAAGACTTCACCTTCCACCATTACCATGACGCGGTGACACAGACTCATGATGAAATCCATGTTGTGTTCGATCACCACGAAGGTGCTCCCACGCTCTTTGTTCAGGTCGCGCAGTAGGTCGCCAATGTCTTTGACCAGTTTTGGGTTGACGCCTGCACACGGCTCATCCAACAAGATCAGCGCAGGGTCGCTCATGAAGGCCATCGCAATGTCAACCAACTTTTGCTGGCCGTAGCTGAGCTCGCCGGCGGGTTTGTCAGCGACGTGGGCAATGTGGAATTTTTGAATTAAAGCGTCTGCTTTATCTCCCAGTCCAGAGTCTGAAGGCGCGAACATGCGAGAAAACAAAGTACCTTTATGCTCTTGCGCGGCAACGATGAGGTTCTCGCGTACCGTCATCTTGCCAAAGACCTGAAGGGTCTGGAATGTGCGCCCGACACCACGGTGATTCAGCGTCAAAGCCGATAGGCTGGATACATCTTGTCCGCGTAATTCAATTTGCCCACGATCGGGTTGAATTTGGCCAAGCATGGCATTGAATAGCGTGGTCTTTCCAGATCCGTTGGGACCAATCACGCCAAAAATTTCGCCGGATTGCACTTCAAAAGACACGCCTTTGACCGCTTGAATAGCGCCATAGGATTTAGCCAAGTTGTGCACGGTCAAGGTGGCTTGTTTGGCGTTCATGATGCCTCCCCAATTTGCTTTGCATTGGCTGCACGCGCTGCTGATGCGGCTTTTGATTGTTTCCGCGCGCGAATGCGATCAGGAATCGATAACAAGCCATCGGGTAACCAAATCATCAATGCCACAACTGCGAATCCAAATACAGTGAGATACCAAGCTTGCGCGAATCGCAGCCATTCAGGGAGGATGACTCCAACTGCTGCGCCAATAACTGGGCCAAAGAAATAGCCAGGCCCGCCAACGACCACCATCAGGTACATCATGATCGAGTAGTGCACCGCAAAGGGTGCCGGATCGATGAACCCGACCTGAGCGGCAAACAGGCCACCTGCAATGCCAGCAAAGCCAGATCCAATGGCAAACGCAAGCAGGGTATAGCTGCGGGTATCCACGCCGAGACTTTCGGCGCGTATGGGGTTGTCTCGTAGCGCCTTGAATGCCTTGCCCCAAGGAGAGCGCAGCAGGCCACCCAAAAGCAGCGCGAGGACGACTGTGATGACGAGCACCATGTAGTAGTAGGGCAGGTTACGGTCCAAGCTCATGCCGAGGAATTCGGGGCGCATGATGTTATTGATACCGTAAGTGCCACCCGTCAGCCACTCCTCATTGCGCATGATGAGCCAAACTGCCGTGTTGAAACCGAGTGTGGCAAAAGCCAAGTAAATGGTTTGCACGCGTAAAGCGGGGAAACCCAGGCCCAGACCGATCACAAAGCACAGTAGCGCGCCGATTGGCAGGCCGATCCAAAAGCTGATACCCGCTTTCATCAAGATGGCGACGGTGTATGCACCGATGCCAAAGAAGGCGGCGTGCCCGAGCGATTTTTGTCCTGCGTAGCCCACCGTTAGGTTCAGTCCCATGATGGCGATCATGTAGATTAGCCACGTGGTGAAGAGGTGAATACCGTAATTTTTAAGGAACGTCGGTGTCACCACCATGAAGATGGCGGCGATGACCATCAGGCTGAGATGCAAGCGCTTCATACTTTTCGCTCCTCTTTACGACCGAGGAGACCTTGTGGTCGGAACATGATCACAAACATGAATACGATCAATGCAACCGCGTCTTTGTAAGCGGGTGAGATGTAGGCGGCGGCCATGTTCTCCAACACCCCCACCAGTAAGCCACCCACCAAAGCGCCTCGGGAGTTGGTAAAGCCGCCGATGATGGCGGCGAAGAACGCCTTGGTACCTAGAAGCTCTCCCATGTCGAATTTTGCGAGAAAAGTCGGCGTCACCAGTAATGCAGCGGCGGCGGCCAGCAGGGCATTGATGGCAAAGGTATACAAAATCATGCGGGGTACGTTGATACCCAACACAGTCGCACTCTCTGTGTTTTGGGCCACGGCTTGCATGGCTCGACCCGTTACGGTTTTACTCAGAAACGCTTGGGTAGCCCAAATTAGGAAGCCGGCTACTACCAATGTGCCAATGTCGGTAGCGGACAAAATCACGCCACCGATGTTGTAGATGTCATCTGGGAAAATTTGTGGAAACGGTTGCGGTTCAGCGCTGTATCCCGCGCGTACGCCGTTGCGTAGCACAAAGCTAAGGCCGATCGTTGCAACGACGATGGGCATCATGCCGTGCTTGAATAACGGGTCAACCAAGCCCCGCTTGAATGCCCAGCCCAGCAAGATGGTGCTGAACACGCAGGCCATGATGAATGCTGGAATGATTTGAACGCCCATGTGCAGCGCAATCACCATGACGATGGCGGGCACCATGACAAACTCACCCTGGGCGAAATTGATGGTGCCAGAGGCCTGCCAGAGCAGCGTGAAGCCAAGCGCAACCAACGCGTAAATCGCACCAGTTGCCAGCCCACTAAACAAAAGCTGTAGGAAATCAGTCATATTTATAAAAGGGTATGACCCCATCCCAGAACAGGACGGGGAGCGGGGTGGTGCAGATACACCACCCCATCAGTCTTATTTCTTGCCGAGCGGTGGGAGCGTCTCGGTAACAACACCTTTGCCGTTAACCACTTCAATCATGAAGCTCTCACGGTCGAGGTCGCCTTTGTCATCCCAGCACAGATTCATGAGGATACCCGGCTCTTCTTTCGTCGTGTAGCACGTGTTGTGTAGCGCCTTGGCCACGGCTTCGCGGTCGAACTTGCCAACGCGCTCAATAGCTGCCTTGAGGGTATAGACGCCCATGTAACCCTTGGCCCCGTTGTGGTCGGTTGAGGCTTTGTATGCTGCCATGTACTTTTGGCCAAACTCCTTCAATTGGGGAGCCTCGGTGGTCAGACCCACGTGCGCCTTGGCACCATTGGCAGCATCGCCGGCCAACTCAATGACTTTCTGACCCGTCAGCGTGGTCTCGCCGATGATGGGCTTGTTCCATCCTTGCTTACGCAAGGTTTGCAACAAACGCGCTGATTCTTCCTCGTTCAAGTAAACAAATAACGCATCCGCGCCACTGTTTTTGGCATTCAAAACCGCTGCGGTGAAGTCAACTTGCCCTTGATCGGTCGAGATGTCCGCCACGATACTGGTGCTGCTGCCCTCCATGAGCTTCTTCATGGTGTCGCGGCCGCCTTTGCCGAAGTCGTTGTTGACGTAGATAACAGCCAGTTTCTTTGAGATACCGTTGATGTAACGCGCGACCTTCGGGAATGAGACGCTCTGGCCAAAGGAGGTGCGGAATACATACGGGTTGCCCTGTTGGGTAACAGCTGCGCCCTCGCCACCGGTGAAGTTCGGTACACCACCGCGGCGGCTTTCTGCTTGCGACACCATGATGGAGCCAGAATAAACAGGGCCGAAGATGGCGAAGACGTCATTGTCAACGGCCTTTTGTGTCAAGCCTTTGGCAACACCCGGGTTGGTTTGGGTGTCCTCAGTGGTGTATTCGATTTTTTTACCGAGAATACCGCCCTTGGCATTGATCTCCTTGATGGCGAGTTCTGCACCGTTTTTAAAGTTGGTGCCAGCAGTGGTACCGGGACCGGACAACTCCACAATATTGGCGAACTTGACCGTGTCGGCTGCGTGTGTCACGGCCATGCTGCTTAGCAGGGTAGCGGCAGCAAGGGCCTTCAGAACAAAACGCTTTTTCATCATTTATCTCCTGTTGTTTCAGTTGGCAGAGGTGCCGTCGTTTGACGTTGGCGCATGATTACGCCGAACGTGTGTCAGTTTAGGTGGACGAGGTCTCGTGACAACCCGTGTCTGGTATCTTTTGTCCGAATAGCGGTGCATTTTGTCCGATATTCGGCCAAAATAAGGGTAATAACTGATAAGGGTTTCGCAATGAAATCAGCGGATACACGGTCACCGATGGCTTACCGGGATGACCCCAAAAATTGGGTGGCTGGCCTAGAAAAGGGTTTGGCTATCTTTGATGTTTTCGACGCCGAGCACTCACGGTTTACTGCGACAGAAATTGCAAAACTGTGTGGTTTGTCTCGGACTGCAGCCAGACGATACCTCAACACCTTAATAGGGCTGGGATTCTTTGCAACGGATGGAAAGCTGTACTGGTTGACCCCGAAAATCATGCGTCTTGGTTCCGCCTACTTAGAGTCCTCGCGTCTGCCTCGCCTGGTGCAACCTGCGCTACAGAGTTTGGCGGCCAGCACGCAGGAAATCAGCTACGTCTCGATTTTGGATGGCCATGACGTGGTCTACATCGCCCGCAATGGGTCGAATCGCAGCATGAATACGGGTTTTGTTTTGGGCGCACGCATACCGGCCCACACCACGGCAGCAGGCCAGCTGCTCTTGGCCTTGCAGGGAGATGAGGCGATTGATACCTGGCTCGCCAGCAAACCATTGCACACCTACACGCCGTTCACGTTGACGAACCCCGTTCAAATGCGCGCGCATTTACAAGGGTTACGCCGTCAAGACTGGGCGGTTTCAGAACAACAGTTTGACTTGGCTTATCGTGGCGTTGCCGTGCCGCTGCGAGACAACCGTGGCCAGGTCCTAGCAGCCCTCAATATCTCTATGCCGATGGGCAATGAGTCCACCGAACACGCTGTTAATCGCGTGTTGCCACAAATGCAAGAAACTGCGCAACGCCTGCGCCAGTTGCTTTAAAGCACTAAAGCGAAGCAGTAACGGCGCATTACGCTGTGGTTTTTGCGGCGGCCCAAGCCGCCTCTTGCATGACGCGCCACATGACTTTTCCGCTACCGCTCTTGGGAATGGCATCCACAAATCGAACGCTTCGTGGCGCCTTATAGACAGCCATTTCTTGGCGTGCCCATTCGATGAGCTCAGATTCAGTGAGGGTCATGCCCTCGCGGGTCACAACAACTGCATGCACGCGTTCGCCACTGTAGTCATCCGGCATGCTGATGATACAAGCCTCGGCAACCGCGGGGTGCTTGAATA
>JBMTSM010000073.1:0-8272 GCA_049448275.1 Burkholderiaceae bacterium | reverse complement strand
GCGGACCGCTCAATTGCAACCGCCTCAAGCGTGTCGCCCTCGCGCGCAGGGGCTAGAAAATCAATGTTGCACCCCGACGCCACCGTGGTTTGGTTGTAGCTGTTGCAGGCATATGCGAAGGCCGTGTCTGCCAGCGTGAAGATCAAACCGCCATGACAAATGTGATGGCCGTTGGTCATATCTGGGCGAACCACCATCTGTAAGGTGGCCCGCCCCGGCGCGATCGACACCCGCGACATACCGAGGGTCTGTGCGGCTCGGTCTCGCGACCACATGGCCTCGGCTGCCTGCTCGGCAAGGGCTTGGGGATCTGATGGAACCGTCATGATCAGAGCCCCTTGAAGTTGGGTGTGCGCTTCTCGAGAAACGCGGCAACGCCCTCGATGTAATCGTCGCTTCGACCTAAACGAGCCATCATCTCGGCTTCAAAGCTGAGGTGCGCTTCCAGTGTGCGGTCACCCGCTGACTTGATAGCCTCGCGGGTCTCGACCAATGCCCTCGTGGGCATGATCGCGAGTTGCTCGGCGACTTCGGTGACGTGAGCCTCGAACGCATCGGCGGCAACAGTCTCCCAAATGAGGCCCCAATCGGCGGCTTGTTGCGCGCTCAATTTGCGCGCTGTCAGCGCCAGCCCCATGGCGCGAGCTTGGCCCACGGCGCGGGGTAAGTGCCATGAGGCGCCGGTGTCTGGAATCAAGCCGATCTTGGAGAACGGGATCAAAAAGGACGCTTTATCGCTCGCGATAACCAGGTCGCATGCCATGGCAATGCTCGCGCCAGCCCCCGCAGCCACGCCGTTGACCGCTGCAATGGTCGGTACGCGTAAACGGTTCAGTTGCATGACCAGCGGTTTGTAATAGCGCTCAACGACACGACCAAGGTCAGGTGGGGGCTCACCGGGGACAAACTGCATTTCTTCGTCCGCCAAGTCTTGACCGGCGCAAAACGCGCGACCAGCGCCAGTTAAGACAAGCACGCGAATGGCGGTGTCGTTTTGGATGGTTTCGAGCGCGTCGCGCAATGCCGCATGCATGGGCGCGATGAAGCTGTTCATCTTGTCGGGACGGTTCAGCGTGATCCGCGCCACACCGCCAGTGACAGCAAATTCAATCAGGGCATCTGACATCGGACACTCCTTGTGCAGCGTGCGCTGAATCTTTTGCGTTGCGCCGCTTTATGTTACAAAAATTTCAACAGTGAACGAAATTATGTATCATTTAACAAGTGCAAAATATCGGGTAAACCCTTATAAATTACTGCAACCGAGTTAAACGCGCTCGAGGACCAGCGCGATCCCTTGTCCCACGCCGATGCACATCGTGCACAGGGCAAAGCGGCCACCCGTCGTATGCAGGCGGTTGATCGCCGTGGTCACCAGTCGTGCGCCGGATGCGCCCAACGGATGTCCCAAGGAGATCGCACCACCCCACGCATTTACACGGGGGTCGGTGTCGGACACGCCCAATGCACGTAAGACAGCAAGCCCCTGAGCAGCAAAAGCTTCATTGAGCTCGATGACATCAATTTGATCCAGCGTGAGGCCGGTTTGGGCCAAGACTTTTTCGGTCGCAGGCGCAGGGCCCATGCCCATGATGCGGGGCGGAACGCCAGCTGTGGCCATTCCCACCACCCGGGCTTTCGGGGTCAAGCCGTTTTTGGCTGCGGCCGCTTCACTGGCGATTAACACCGCGCAGGCACCATCGTTAACACCACTGGCGTTGCCGGCGGTAACAGTCCCGTCAGGGCGCACGATCGGCTTGAGTTTAGCCAGCGCCTCCATGGACGTTGCACGTGGATGCTCATCGGTATCGACAACGATGGCATCGCCCTTGCGCTGTGGGATGGTGACCGGGGTGATTTCGCGCGCCAAGTGTCCAGCCGCCTGCGCGGCGATGGCACGGGCTTGGCTGTTGAACGCCATCAAATCTTGAGCCTCGCGCTCGATTTTGAAATCTTGCGCGACATTCTCGGCCGTCTCAGGCATGGAATCCACACCGTATTGACTTTTCATCAGCGGGTTAATGAAGCGCCAGCCAATCGTCGTGTCATAAACCGCGTTCGCGCGGCTGAAGGCAGTCGTCGCCTTGGGCATCACGAAGGGCGCGCGGCTCATGCTCTCGACACCACCGGCGATCATGAGTTCGGCCTCTCCAGCCTTGATGGCGCGGGCAGCGGTACCGACGGCATCCAGGCCGGAACCGCAAAGTCGGTTAATCGTGGCACCGGGGATTTCAAGCGGCAAGCCCGCCAGCAAGCTCGCCATGTGGGCGACATTGCGGTTGTCCTCGCCGGCTTGGTTGGCACAACCGTACAGCACGTCGGCCACTTGACCCCAATCGACTTGGGTATTGCGCGCCATCAGGGCCTGCAGGGGCACCGCGGCCAGATCATCAGCCCGAACGGCAGACAGAGAACCACCGTACCGACCAAAGGGCGTTCGGACGGCATCACAGACAAATGCGTTAATCATGGTTCTTTCCTTTTGCGAGTAATTCAGCAGACCAGCGCTCACGCGGCCAACGGTAAATTTAGCAATGGGTTTTGCGGTTTCAACTTGAGCAGCCGGGGCTCGTCATGCGCCATCGCCATGTAAACAGGCTTGCCGCGAACACGGGCCACGACGCACGATGGGTCTTCAAACTCAATCTTAAACAAGCACACGATACGCTTGAGCCGCGCCTGCACCACGGGGTTGCCTCGGTACAGGTCATTCAAGATCCCGGAGGCCTGCGCGTCAAGCCCGAGATGCCAAAGCCATTTTTTATCGACGATCTTTTCAAGAGCAGTCACGCGAATTTTGACGCCCAAGAAGTGCGCCACCCATTTCGCCATCAATGTGCAAAGCGACTTGATCGCAGGGTTCTGGCGGTTGAGGTAGATCACCGTGTCATGCTGTGCGGCCCGTGCCCAGTATATCGCCGCGTTGTCGGGGTTCAGGACTGCCAACTCATCCCCTTGCAAGGCGGCCGATCCCTGTTGAAGCAAACGCATCAAATCGAAGCCTTGGTTTTGCGCGCGAGACTCGATCGTCTCTTGATCAGCGGCGAGAACCGCAGCCTCCTCGGTCACCGTGATGAGCTGGGCTCGGAAAAATAACTCGGCGACCCGCGCATCTAACGGCTGCACGTCATCGCCCAAAACGTGACGCACCAAAACAGCAGTCAACTGATTGAACAGCACGGGCGGGATGTCATTGATGCCCGCCTGCAGACACGCGAGGTAACTCTGCTCCAGCGTCGGCTTCGCGGTCAGACGGTCGCGAAACCGCAGCCAGACGCGGTAGTTCTCCACCACATCGGGGTTGGCCACGGCTGCCAGCGCGTCTTTGGCGATCAAGCGCATGGGTGCTTGCTGCAATGACTCAAACAACGCCCGCTCTGCCTCACAGGACGATGCAACGGGCGCCAGTTCGGGGCGTGCAAGCTGCGCGCGAAGGAAGGCATCGGTCACGCACAGTTGCCCATTTGCATCCGTGGCCAGGAGGCGGTAACCGGTCTCTTCCCAAAATTCTTGTGATGACATGGGGCTCGATTCTATGGGATACCCGAATCCGGCCGGGGATGTTCCCGCCCACATAAAATCACGGCCATGCAAAACCTCATCGATCCGGCCATCCTGTTCTTTTTATTTGGCGTTGTTGGCGGATTGGTGAAATCCAATCTCGAAATTCCCCCGGCCATATCCAAATTCTTGTCGCTTTATCTGCTAATGGCCCTGGGCCTTAAAGGCGGCTTCGCATTGGCTGAATCGGGGTTGTCGCTGTCAGTTTTAAAGGGGTTAGGTGCTGCCTTGCTGTTGGCCTCAGTCGTGCCGCTGTTGGGCTATCAAGTTTTGAAGCGCCTGACTTCTCCGTTCAACGCGGCTGCGATCGCAGCCACCTATGGGTCGGTCAGTGCGGTCACGTTCATCACGACGGTTCAGTACCTCGATACCCATGCCGTCCCCTACTCTGGACACATGGCGGCGGCGATGGCATTGATGGAGTCCCCTGCCATCATCATGGCTGTGTTGATGGCCAACCTGCTTCGCCACCAATCCGCTCCCTCAAACAGCGCCAGCGCCAGCGGCACTCGTCTGGGTAAGGTGTTGCACGAGGCCTTCACAGACGGCGCCCAGTTGCTGTTAATTGGTGCCATGGTGATCGGTTTCGTGACGGGTGAATCGGGTCAAAAGAGTTTGGCGCCCTTCTCGGTTGATTTGTTTAAAGGCATGCTCGCCTTTTTCCTGCTGGATATGGGCCTGCTCACTGCGCGCAACTTGTCCGCGCTGAAATCAGCCTCGACCCCGCTCATTGCCTACGCGGTCGTAGGCCCCCTGGTGCATGCCGCGCTGGCATTGGCGCTGGGCCAATTGTTGAGTCTCAGTGCGGGTGACACCGCGCTTTTGATGGTTCTGTCGGCCAGCGCGTCTTATATCGCAGTGCCGGCGGTGTTGCGCTTTGCCATTCCGGAGGCACAACCGACGCTGTACTTTGGCTTGTCATTGGGCGTGACGTTTCCGTTGAATATCGTCTTTGGCATTCCCTTTTACGTCGGGCTGGCACAGGCCTTTAGCTAGCGGCTCAGCGAGCACCCTACAACGGCAAGGGCGTCCCATCGTAATTGATGAAGCAACCCGTATGCGCCATATCCAGGGCTTCAAACTGCGCCAACAAAGCCGTTGCGCTTTCCTGCGGCGTCAAGTCCGCGCTCGCACCGCCCATGTCGGTTTGTACCCAACCCGGGTGGTATGCCGCCACAGCAATGCCCTGGGCCCGTAACTCATTGGCCAGCGTCACCATCAGGTTGTTGGCGCCCGCCTTAGAAGCACGGTAAAAGTAAGCACCGCTGCCCGTGTGTTGCTGACTGCCCATGTAAGACGAGATGATGGCGATACGGGGCTGACTGCTCCGACTCAGCGGCGTTAAAAACGCCCGCGCGGTGAAAAAGGGCCCCACCATGTTGGTCATCAGCACCGATCCAACAGCCTCTGCGGTGTTACCCGTGTCAGTGACCCCGCCACGCGCACTCATCGCCCCAGCGTTGCAAACCACCACATCAACCGCACCATCGACCGCGTTGGCAATGGCGTCAAGAGCGGCCGCGTCACATACATCGGCCTGAGCGATGTGACACGACGCGCCGTGCGCTGCCTGAAGTGCCACGAGGTCGGTTGCCGCTGAGGGGTTTCGACAAACCGCAATCACGCGATGCCCCTTTGCCAGCGCGTTGCGAGTCATCTCTAATCCAATACCGCGATTAGCGCCAGTGATGAGGTACGTATCAGCCATGGATCGGAGCTCCTAAGTCACATTCATGCGTCTCACTTTAGCCCAATTTGGTAGACTCTCGCGCTTGCTTGCGCATGCGGCTAGACATCCCTCGCACCCTCAGTCCTTGGCTCAGAAAGGCCATACACCGTGCTTTTATCCAACCTCGCGGATCCGATCCTGCCGATTTTTATGGCGTTGATGGTCGGCTACGGCATGCGCCACCTGCGGTTTTTTGACGTTGGTGCCGCACAAGCAATCAACCGGTTCGTGTTTTACCTGGCCATGCCTGGCTTGATCTTTAACCTGGTCGCTCACATTCCTTTTGGCGATATTGACTGGGGAACGATGGGCGTCTACATCAGTAGCGAGGCGATTGTCTACGGCGCCGCCGCGTGGTGCGCGAGGCGGTTCTTCAAGTGCACCTTGGGCGAATCGATTTTGCTGGGCATGGCCGCGGGCTTCGTGAATCACCTGATGTTTGTTTTGCCCATCGCGCAGAGCTTGCATGGATCAATAGCCGCCCAGCCCATTGCGGCGATCGTCTTCATCGACGTCGTGGTTTTTGCACTGACTGTCTTCGTTATGGATCTCTTGAAAGCGTCGGAGAACGTCAAAACCTCAGGGCAACGCTACCACCCGGGCCATGTGTTGGGGATGCTCGCGAGAAACCCCATGGTGCTGGCGTGTGGGTTTGGCGGCATCGCGGCGGCCCTATTCGCACAGGTTCCGAGCGGCGTCTTCACCTACGCCAAGTTCGTCGGCGCGTCCGCTGCCCCTGCCGCCTTATTCGCGCTTGGTGTCATTTTGGCTGATCGACCCATGCGCCCTGTCGGCGGTGCTGCATGGTTTGCTATCGGGATGAAGCTCATCGTGCACCCCGCCATATTCATGGCTCTGGCGAGCTTGGTCAGCATGGATGCCAATTGGGAAACTATGGGCTTCTTGGTCGCTGCGGGCCCGTGCGGGGCTATGCCATTCGTCATCGCACTGCAATACGGCGTCAACCCATCAGCGATCGCGAAAGCCGTGTTGATATCCACCCTGCTTTCCCTGCTGAGTTTGAGCTACCTCACCGCGCTCTGAAAACCGCTTCCATTACCCCAACTGAGTCCAGTGCATGTCACGTTTGTCCGAGCACCAAGCAGGCGCCTTTTTAGCCTTGATGTCCGCCGTATTCTGGGGTGTATCGGGGGCCAGTGCACAGTTTGTGTTTGAACGAAAAGGGGTCACAGTCGACTTCCTAGTGACCTATCGCTTGCTCTCCGCCGGGATCCTGTTGTTACTGTACGCACGGCTTCGTGACTTCTCAATCTGGGGGATTTGGCGCGAGCGATGGGCGGCGATCAGCTTGCTGATATTCGGCATCGTGGGCATGCTGGCGGTGCAATACACCTACTTCGCCGCCATCCGCTATTCCAATGCCGCAACGGGGACGATTTTGCAATACGTCGGGCCCACCTTTATCGCAGTCTACTTTGTCTGCGTGCGGCGTCGCCTGCCAACATTGCCAGAGGCGGCCGCGGTGGCTTTGGCATTCTTGGGTACCGTTCTGCTGGTCACCCATGGCGATCTCGGCACGCTCGAAATCTCGGCTGCCGCCCTTTTCTGGGGCCTTAGCTCGGCACTCGCGTTGGCGTTCTACAGCATTTACCCGGTGAAACTGTTGCGTCATTTCCCTGCCACCGTGTTGGTCGGTTGGAGCATGGTGATCGGTGGCATTGGGTTCACAGCATTCAGCCTGCCCACGACCGTTCCCGGCATCTGGGATTTATCCACTTTTGCAGCGGTCGCCTTTATCGTTTTTTTCGGAACGTTTATCGGCTTTTACAGCTACCTGGGCGCCGTGAAGCGCATCGGCCCAGAAAAATCCAGCCTATACGCCTGCGCTGAGCCGCTGACTGCGGCGCTGGTGGCCGTGCTGTGGCTCGATGTGCCCTTTGGTCTGGTTGACTGGGCGGGCGCCGCCTGTATCGTTGCGACGATCTTCATACTCAACGTCATACCGACCCACGTACCCGACACAGCCATCAAACCGTCCCCACAATGACCCCCTAACACAGCTTGGGCGACAATTTCGCCCCACGCTATCGCTGGCTTACTATCGTTTTCACTTAGCGCCAAGCGACGTGATTAAGGCTACCATCGACAAACCATTTGGTAACCATTGGAGATTAGACAAATGAAATTGAAGATCAAGTTCGGCCTGTTGGGCGCCGCACTCCTCGCTGCCAGCGCCACCGCGCAGGCAGAAACCATCACTCTGAAGGTTGAGCACTTTTTAGGTCCACAAACCATCCAGCACACAACCATGTTGGGCGAATGGTGCCGCAACATTGAGCGCGACTCCAAAGGCCGCCTGAACTGCCAGATTTATCACTCGATGCAACTCGGGGGTAAGCCACCACAGTTATTTGACCAAGTAAAAGACGGTATCGCCGACGTGGGGTGGACCGTTGCTGGCTACTCAGGCACCCGCTTTGCGCGCCTCCAGGTGTTCGAATTGCCGTTCATGATGACCAACGCCGAGGCGACCAGCCGCGCGCTATGGACTTACGCTGAGAAATACGCCAACGAAGAGTTCAAAGACGTCAAGATGTTGGCTGTCCACGTTCACGGTCCCGGTCAGATCTTCACGCGCGATGCCCCCATCACGAAGTTAGAGGACTTCAAAGGCAAGAAGCTGCGTGGCCCAACCAAGCAGGTTACTGACTTGTTGAAGGACCTCGGCGCGACACCCGTGGGTATGCCCGTCCCCGCCGTGCCTGAAGCCTTGTCAAAAGGCGTGATCGATGGCGCTGTGATTCCTTACGAGGTCGCACCTGGCTTGAAAGTCAACGAGCTGACCAAGTTCACATCAGAGCCTGATCCCAGCTTCAACGCGCTGTACACCACCGTGTTTGTGATGCCCATGAACAAGGCGAAGTACGAGTCGCTGCCAGCCGATCTGAAGGCTGTTATCGATAAGAACTCAGGCCTTGAGTACTCTGCGTTCATGGGTCGCACGCAATCTGGTGCTGACGT
>JBMTSM010000072.1:0-8332 GCA_049448275.1 Burkholderiaceae bacterium | reverse complement strand
TTCAACGCGGTTTTTTGTACGGCGGTGCCCGTGTTGCTGGTGATGTTGGGGGTTGAAAAAATTGGTGCTGCGCTGGCATCTCAGGTCGGTATGGTCGGACCGATGTCAACGCTCGTCATGGGTGTGTTCATTTTGGATGAACCCTTCAATACGTGGATTTTGGTCGGAACCGCCTTTGTTTTAGCAGGCGTTTATTTGGCTTCAAGGCGTGCGCGCTTGGGGTAATTTGATACAGGAGAAAACGATGGATTTAGGTATTTCAGGTAAGTGGGCATTGGTTTGTGGTGCCAGCAAAGGTTTAGGGCTGGCGTGCGCGCAGCACCTCAGCGAAGCTGGGGTTCATGTGGTCATGGTCGCACGCCAAGCGGCCGCGCTAGAGGCTGCGGCTGGTGCCTTGCGAAGCGCCCCGGGTGCTGGGCAGGTGCTGACGGTCGCAGCAGATGTCACCACAGAAGCCGGTCGCGACGCTATTTGGGCCGCTGCAGGTGGCCCGGGCAAAGATTACGACATCGTGATTACCAATGCGGGTGGCCCTCCAACAGGCGACTTCCGCGATTGGGGTCGTGACCAATGGTTGTCAGCCGTTGATGCCAATATGCTGACCCCCATTGAGTTGATCAAGTCCACCATTGATGGGATGGCGGCCCGTGGATTTGGTCGCATCATCAACATCACAAGCGGTGCCGTGAAGTCGCCGATCGATGTGTTGGGTTTGTCCAATGGCGCGCGCAGTGGTCTGACGGGCTTCATTGCGGGTTTGGCGCGCAGCGGAATCGCCGGTAAGGGCGTCACAGTCAACAACCTGTTGCCTGGCGCATTCGATACCGATCGATTGGCCACGACCTTGAAAGGCGCGGCTGCTAAAACGGGCGCCAGCGTGGAGGATGTGGCCGCCGCACGTCGCAATGGTGTGCCTGCTAAGCGTTTCGGTCAACCCAGCGAGTTCGGCGCGATGTGTGCGTTTTTGTGCAGCCAGCACGCCGGTTATGTGGTGGGACAAAACATTTTGGTGGATGGCGGCGCCTATCCTGGCACGTTCTGATGGACGGTCGATCGCGGTGGCCTAGCGGCGTTTGCCGCTGGACACCACGATCCCCAAAATAATCAGACCAAATGCGCCGACATGGTAAGCCCGGGGGGCCTCACCGAGGAAAAGTGTTGATAGCGTCGCGGCAAATAAAGGGGTGAGGTTGGCGAAAAACCCGGCTGTTGAGGCGCCTGCTATTGCGATACCTGCGCCCCAGAATCGGTAGGCCAAAAGTGCGGGGCAGATCGCGACATACGCCAGCGCCAAGACCAGTCCGCCGCTCCATAGGATTTCGGGAGGTGGGTTACCCAGTGCCAGCGGTAACGTCCATTCCACTGCTGAAAAGCCGCCGGCCCACATCACGCCAAAGACCATTTGGGCCATCAGATAGGCCAACCAGTCTTGTTGCAGCTCGGATTGCGCTGGAGTCGGCCTGGAGAGTAGCCAGCTGTAAGTGGCCCAAGCCCAAGTCGCCAAAATCATCCACGCATCGCCTGGTACCAGCTTGAGCTGGGCAAAACGCGTCAGGTCGCCCTGCAGCAGGACCACCGCGACCCCCAGTAACGAAAAACTAGCCCCAACCCAGGCGCGGGCAGCGGGCTGTTGCTTGAAAAATACCCGACCGATTATCAGCATCCAGACGGGCATGCTTGACGCCACGAGCGTGACGTTCATGGCAGTCGAGGTTTGCAAGGCTAGGTACTGGAAGGAGTTGTAACAGCCCATACCAGTCAGGCCAAGAAACACCAAACGCCAGGCTGCCCCGTTCAGGGCCTGTCGGCGCGCCCATAAAACCCCCAAGAAAGGGCTGACGATCGCCAATGCCAGCACCCAACGGAAAAAATTGAGCGTCATGGGCGGGATTTGATCGGCAACCAATCGACCCACAATGGCGTTCCCAGCCCATAGCACGGGGGGAATGCAGAGGAATAGCGCCGCTTTGGCTGTGAGTTTTTGTGTCATGGTTGGCCTTAGCCGCTTACTTTAACAAGTATTGGGTGTGAACTTCGGGCTGTTGGCTTAGCGCTGTCGCATGCGTTTACCCCTCAGGCCCGCTGATACCCAAATCCGTGGCAATATTCGTTGGTTTACGACTACAAAAGGAGATTTTCATGACAATCCACGCCATCAAATTCAACGCGCCCGGCGGCCCAGAAAACCTCGAATGGGTAGAAGTCACCGTCGGTGATCCCGGCCCTGGCGAAGTGCGCGTTCGCCACCACGCGGTCGGTTTGAACTTCATTGACGTCTACCACCGTACCGGTTTGTACCCCATGCCCATGCCTGCCGGTTTGGGTATGGAAGGCGCTGGCGTGGTCGAGGCCGTCGGAGAGGGTGTGACCCATTTGAAAGCGGGCGACCGCGTGGCCTATGCTGCCAACCCGCCAGGTTCTTACGCAGAAGTTCGTGTGATGCCAGCCATGAATGTGTGCGTTCTGCCAGACAACATCAGTTTTGAGACAGGTGCTGCAATGATGCTCAAGGGTCTTACGGCCCAATACCTGTTGAAAAAGACACACCCAGTGGGTGGCTTGCAGGCGGGTGATTACATCCTATTCCATGCGGCCGCGGGCGGCGTGGGTTTGATTGCCTGCCAATGGGCTAAACACTTGGGTTTAAATCTGATTGGCACGGCCGGCTCCGATGAGAAGTGTGAATTGGCTAAAGCGAATGGCGCTGCCCACGTGATCAACTACAAGACCCAAGACTTTGTGAAAGAGGTCAAGACGATCACGGGCGGCAAGGGCTTGAAAGTGGTTTACGACTCAGTCGGCAAAGACACTTGGGAGGGTTCGCTGCAGTGCTTGGCACCATTCGGTTTGATGGCCAGCTTCGGCAATGCATCAGGCCCCGTTGAACCGATCGCCCCCGGTATCTTGGGTCCCAAGGGCTCTTTGTACCTGACGCGCCAAACGCTGTTCACCCACATCAGCAGCCGCGAGGCCACACAGGCCATGGCAGATGATTTGTTTGACGTGGTCAGTTCAGGTGCAGTCGAGATCAAGATCGAGCAGCGCTACGCCCTCAAGGACGTCGCGCAAGCGCATCGTGATTTGGAAGCACGCAAGACCACCGGTTGCACCATCCTCACGATTTAAATCGCGAGGTCGGTGTGTCAGGCGGTGGTGGTCTGAGGGGCAACCACCGCCAGTGCCTTTTCGAGGCTGGCGACGGCGGCATCGCTGTCGTGCCACTTGTCGAGGCCAAATAGACCAATGCGAAAGGTCATGAAGTCGGGACCTTCGTCGCACTGCAACGGCACGCCTGCTGCCGTTTGCAGGCCAACTTCCAAGAACTTCTTTGAAGACTGTAAACCGGGATCGGTGGTGAAGCTCACCACCACGCCGGGGGCTTTGAACCCCTCAGCGGCTACCGATATGAAACCGTAATCGGTTAGCAAGGCCCGTACTTTTTGCCCCAAGGCTATTTGTTCGTCGCGCACTTTGTTGAAACCATAAGCCTCGGTCTCGACCATCGTGTCACGCAAGCGTGTGAGCGCATCCGTTGGCATGGTGGTGTGATAGGCGTGGCTGCCTTGTTCGTAGGTTTCCATGATGGCGAGCCATTTTTTCAGATCCATGGCAAACGTCGAGCTCTGCGTCTGTTCAATGGCATCGCGTGCGCGCGCACTGAGCATCACCATGGCACAGCAGGGTGAGCTGCTCCAGCCTTTTTGCGGCGCGCTGATCAGAACGTCAACGCCTGTCGCCGCCATGTCAACCCAGATGGCGCCGGATGCAATGCAATCCAGCACAAACAGGCCACCGACTTCGTGCACAGCGTCTGCAACGGCTTTTAAGTAATCGTCCGGTAGGATCATGCCGGCGGAGGTCTCTACGTGCGGCGCGAACACAACCTTTGGCTTCTCTGCCTTGATCGCAGCGACCACGTCGGCAATCGGCATGGGAGCCCAGGGCGATTGGGGCTCGTTGGAAATGGGTTTTGCTTTCAGTACCGCGTGCGATTTGGGGATCCGCCCCATGTCGAAGATTTGGGTCCAACGATAGCTAAACCAGCCGTTACGGATCACCATCACGTGTTCATCGGTGGCGAACTGCCGCGCGACGGACTCCATACCGAATGTGCCACTACCAGGGACCAGCACCACACTGTGGGCGCTGTAAACCCCTTTCAGCATACGACCGATGTCGCGCATCACATCACCGAAGCGCTTGGACATGTGATTAAGTGACCGATCGGTGTACACGACCGAGAATTCCATCAGTCCATCTGGATCGATATGAGGTAGTAATGCGGGCATAAGGTGTCTCCGGTTCAAATGGGTTCGCTACGTTTGACGGGTTTTCCGCCAGCGTCGAATTTCATCGTAGATTAACAGACACGCGCCGATCGTGATGACGCTGTCTGCCACATTGAATGCAGGGAAATGGCCATTGTAGAAAACGGGCGTTAACACGGACCAATGAAAGTCCAAAAAGTCGACCACGTAGCCATGTTGAATTCGATCAATCAGATTGCCCAGCGCACCGCCCAGAACACAGGCCAAACTGGTCGCGAGTAGCCGCTCCGCATGGTGCTGTTTCAGCATCCAAGTTAACCACACCGCAGCCACTACCGCGATGCCTGCAAAGAACCAGCGTTGCCAGCCATCTTCTCCTGCGAGAAAAGAAAAGGCCGCACCGTGGTTGTGGACGCGTACGATATTGAAGAAGCTCGTGACTTCAAAACCGTCACCAAACGCCATCGTCTGGATGATCCATTGCTTACTCGATTGATCCAGCAGGACGAGGAGCGTGGCTAGCCCCAACCACGCAAAAAAGCGGTTTGGAGCTGGATCTGAATCTGAGAGGGTGCTTTCTGTCATGCCGCTTGGCGGGTCTCGTGCTGGCCAGATAAATTGCCCGCACAGCGCTTGCAGGCGCCGGGGAATGACGGATCTGTGCCCACATCAAGTGTGTAATGCCAGCAGCGCTCACACTTTTGAGCATCGGTCACGCGGACTGAAACAGTGAGCGCCTCACCCGCCTGCAGCGTGACCGCTGAGGTGATGAAAACAAAGCGGAGGTCATCACCCAGGCTGCGCAACAGCGTCAAGTCATCTGACGGGGCCGTAATGGTGATCTCGGCTTGCAACGACGCTCCCACTTGACCTTCAGCGCGCAGGGTCTCGATTGCCTTGTTAGCTGATTCGCGAATGTCGCGAATGCGGTTCCACTTGACCAACAATGCACTGTCGATTTCGGGAAACTGCCAGTAGGTTTGAACGAAGATACTGCCTGCTTCAGGCGAGATAACTTGCCAGGCCTCTTCCGCAGTGAATGACAGGAAGGGCGCCATCCAGCGCAGCATGCCTTGGTTAATGTGCCACAACGCGGTTTGCGCACTGCGACGGGCCAGTGATTTTGGGGCTGTGGTGTACAAGCGGTCTTTGAGTACGTCTAAGTAAAACGCACCCAAATCTTCAGAGCAATACACCTGTAACTTCGCCACGACCGGGTGGAACTCATAGACATCGTAATGCGCCAAGATGTCACGCTGCATCTGGTGTGCGCGACTGAGCGCGAAGCGATCGATTTCGAGCATTTCATCCCAGGCGACCGCATCGGTTGCGGGATCGAAGTCACTGGTATTGGCCAGCAAGAAACGCAGGGTGTTACGGATACGGCGGTAAGCGTCGACCACCCGCGCCAAAATCTTGTCGTCGATTGCCAAGTCACCAGAGTAGTCGGTCGCGGCGACCCACAGTCGGATAATTTCAGCCCCCATCTTGTTGCTGATCTCCTGTGGGGCAACCGTATTGCCCACACTCTTACTCATCTTGCGGCCTTGGCCGTCAACAGTAAAGCCGTGTGTGAGCAAGCTGCGGTAGGGCGCCCGTCCGTACATCGCACATGACGTGAGCAACGAGGAGTGGAACCAACCCCGGTGTTGGTCATGGCCTTCCAAATACAGATCTGCTTCGGGGCCCGACTCGTGCGCGCTGCCAGGGTGTGAGCCTTTCAAAACCGTGGTGTGTGTCGTGCCCGAGTCAAACCAGACCTCCAAGATATCGGTGCTCTTGCTGTACAACGCTGCCGTGTCGGCAGGCTCACCGATGGCTGTCAGGATGTCAGCGGTAGTCGCTTGGCTCCATGCCTCAATGCCGCCTTTTTCGACGATGCCCGCTGCAACATCGATGATCTCGGGGGTACGTGGGTGGGGCTCCGCAGTATCGATATGCAACAGGAAGGGCAATGGAACGCCCCAACTGCGCTGGCGACTGATGCACCAATCGGGTCTATTGGCGATCATGTCACGCAAACGGGCCTTGCCACTCTCCGGGTAAAAGTTGGTTTCATCGATGGCAGCAAGTGCCATTTGACGCAGGGTCTCAGGCGCTTTATCGACAGTGAAAATGCCGTCCCCTTCGTCCATCCGAACAAACCACTGCGCGGCTGCGCGGTAGATGACCGGAGTTTTGTGCCGCCAGCAATTCGGGTAGCTGTGGGTGATGTCCGTGGTCGCCATCAGGCGATTGCTTTCAGCCAGTACCTCGATGATTCGCGGGCAAGCCTTCCAGATATTCATCCCACCGAACAGTGGTAGATCGGCCTCGTACTCACCGCCACCTTGAACGGGATTGAGAATCTGATCGTAGGCCAAGCCGTTGGCTTTGCAAGAGTTGAAGTCATCAACGCCGTATGCGGGCGACGAGTGGACGATACCGGTACCGTCAGATGCCGTGGCGTAGTCAGCGAGATAAACCGGCGACAACCGCTGGTAGCCCGCGTCGGTGTCAAACAGGGGGTGCTTAAAGTTGATGTGGTCAAGCGCTTTACCTTGGCAGGTGGCGACGATACGCCCCTCCAACGCGTACCGCTCGAGGCAGGACACCACTAGTTCCTCAGCCAACACCAAGTAGCCGCGCTTGGTTTCAACCAGCGCGTATGAAAGCTCTGGGTTGACGTTGAGTGCTTGGTTAGCTGGGATCGTCCACGCTGTTGTTGTCCAAATAACGGCAAATGCGTCGAGATCTGGGTTGGGTAAGTTGCCCAGCCCGAAAGCTTCACACAAACGCGTCGTTTCCGCGCAGGCGAACGCGACATCTAAGGTCTGGCTCTTCTTGTCAGCGTATTCGATTTCAAACTCGGCCAACGATGAGCCGCAGTCAAAGCACCAATAAACAGGCTTAAGGCCACGGTAAACAAACCCACGCTCCATCACGCGTTTGAAAGCCCGAATCTCATTCGCCTCTGTTGCGAAATCCATGGTTTTGTAGGGGTTGTCAAACTGTCCCAGTAAGCCCAAACGCTTGAAGTCGGCCATTTGCTGGGCGATTTGTTCGGTCGCAAACGCACGGCTCTTGGCTTGCATGTCTTCCCGCGCCAACCGCCGACCATGAATCTTCTCGATCGCGTTTTCAATGGGCAAACCGTGACAGTCCCAGCCGGGAATGTATTGGGCGTCAAAGTCGGCAAGCTGACGCGCTTTGACGATCATGTCTTTCAAAATCTTGTTGACGGCGTGGCCAATGTGTAACTGACCATTGGCATAGGGCGGTCCATCGTGCAGGATGAACCGTGGCTTACCGACACGTGCGTCCCGCAGGCGCTTGTAGGTGCCCTGCTCTTCCCATGTCTTCACCCAGACTGGCTCACGCTTGGGTAAGTCGCCCCGCATGGGGAACGGCGTGTCGGGCAGGTTCAGGGTTTTGCGGTAATCGGGCTTATCAGTCGCTTGCTCGGACATGGTCAAATTAGAGAGTAGGTTTTATAGGTTTAAGAACGCACGTGCGTCTTTGCAATCATTTTCGATGCCGGCAATCAAGGCCTCGAGGCTGTCATATTTACGTTCGTCGTGTAGTTTGTGCAGCAGGTCTACCGCGATGATCTTACCGTAGGCTTCACCATCCGCTCGGGCAGTATCGAGGCGCTCAGGCCATGTCAGACAGTGGGTCTCAAGCAGCACACGGCCGCCGTTGATATCGG
Source organism: Burkholderiaceae bacterium (assembly GCA_049448275.1). GTDB lineage: Bacteria > Pseudomonadota > Gammaproteobacteria > Burkholderiales > Burkholderiaceae_C > RS62. Next base: position 376 of record JBMTSM010000072.1, on the reverse strand, counting down.
TGGGATCCAGCGAAGGTCGAACCCCCAAGTTGGCGACGCCGGGGATTGGTTCAGTGGTCAGGCCATGTACGGCAACTACAAAGATGCCGCTGGCGGCTGGTTTCCAGTGTTGGAAGCGCAGGTTCAGGGTTCGAAACCCCAACGTCCGACCCAACTTACGACCGTGTACCACATGACCTGAAATTCGATAAGGGCGACCCAGCAGGGCTTGGGCATCGCCCAGCTCGCCGGCCTGCAACGCATCTCGAACAGCTGAGCTGGAGACGCGCAGGCCATGTACTTCGTAACTCATCATGCGGGCCACATCGAAACCCAATTGGCTTCCCGCTTGGTCGAGTAGGTCGTAATCGCCGGCTCGCTTGGCGCCGAAACGGAA
>JBMTSM010000071.1:0-8370 GCA_049448275.1 Burkholderiaceae bacterium | reverse complement strand
ACCGCCGACGCAGGCAACGCCATGAGGACGCCGACAAAGCCAAACAATTGTGCGAACGCCATCAATGCAAAAATCACGGCGATGGGTGAGAGACCAATCCGCTCGCCCAAGAGTTTGGGCGTGAGCCAAAATCCCTCAATGACCTGCCCCACCATAAAAACTGCCAACACAGACAACACACCCCAGGCAGATTGAAACTCAAGGGCGGCCGCCAACAAACCAATGACCAAACCAAAGCCGAACCCCAAGTAAGGCACGAAGACGAAAAATCCCGTAAAAAAGCCAATTGGGAATGCCAAGTCAAGCCCAACCATCGCCAGCCCAGTGACATAAAAAGCGATCAGCGCCACCATGACCAACAGCTGACCGCGCAGGTAATGACCCAAGACGTCATTGACATCAGCAAAAAATGCGGTGGTCACCCCCAACCAACGGCGTGGAACCATCGCATAGGCGCGACGGACCACACGGGGATAGTCAACCAGCAGATAAAAAGCCACGATGGGCATCAAGATGCCATTGCCCAATATGGCAACGAAGGAGTTACCCCCCATACGCAGCGAGTTGAGCAATGCCCTCAGCACATCGGTGTCATGGGTGCTTAGGACTTGATAGAGGGTTTGACGGATTTGGGCCACATCAATCTGTAAATTCAGGCCCCAGCGCGTCAGTAACGGTTGCGTCCACGCGTTGAGCTGTCCCAGCAGCGCCGGCACTTGGTCTCTGATGAGCGGAATTTGCTTGGTCACAACCGGCACCACCAGCAGCAGCAAGGCCAGCAGGACGAGCATGACCATCGCGATGGCCAAGAACGCTGCCAACCAGCGTGGCACACGCCAACGCGCCATTGTGTCGACCAGGGGCGACAGCGCGTACGCCAGCAGGCCCGCCAAAATGAAAGGGGCTAAAACCGGCGCCAAGCTGAATAGCAACCAGCCGACGGCCGCCAGCGCGGCAAAAACGATCAGCACTTGGTTGAGCTTGGGTTGAATCTGCATACAGTTGGACTCCACAGCCCCATACAATAACGTGCTCAAATTAGGCAAGCGCTGCGAGGCAGTAATGCCCCGATTCTATAGACGCCGCGACAGCGGCCCAAACTCCTGCACCACCATGAGCCAAACACCCTTAACCTACAAGTCAGCCGGCGTCGATATTGAGGCGGGGGATGCACTGGTTGAACGGATCAAACCCTTTGCCAAAAAGACGCTGCGTGCGGGGGTCATGGCCGGTATCGGTGGTTTCGGGGCTCTGTTTGAAGTGCCCAAAAATTACAGCGAACCGGTGCTGGTCAGTGGCACCGATGGCGTTGGCACGAAATTAAAACTGGCCTTCGAATGGCAGATGCACGACACCGTGGGTATCGACCTGGTGGGCATGAGCGTCAACGACATCTTGGTTCAGGGCGCTGAGCCACTTTTCTTCTTGGATTACTTCGCCTGCGGCAAATTGGATGTCGATACAGCCGCAGCAGTCATCAAGGGTATCGCCGCTGGGTGTGAGGCGAGCGGGTGCGCACTGATCGGCGGTGAAACGGCTGAAATGCCTGGCATGTACCCCGACGGCGAATACGACTTAGCGGGCTTTGCAGTCGGCGTTGTCGAGAAATCAAAAATTCTCACCGGCGATGCGGTTTGCGCGGGCGACGTCGTGATTGGCCTGGCATCGAACGGCGTCCACTCAAACGGCTTTTCGCTGGTACGCAAATGTATCGAACGGGCCGGCGATCAGTGCCCCACCACACTTGACGGACAGGCGTTCAAGACCGCTCTGATGGCGCCAACACGGCTTTACGTCAAACCAGTATTGGCGGCGCTGAAGACCCAGCCCATCAAAGCGCTCGCACACATCACTGGTGGTGGCTTGACGGAAAACATTCCCCGCGTCCTACCGGCTGGTCTGGGTGTTGACTTACAGCGGTCCGCTTGGCCCCAAACCGAGCTTTTCGCGTGGCTGCAGCGCACAGCGGGCATCGACGAGGTTGAGATGAATCGCACCTTCAACAATGGCATCGGGATGGTGGTGATTGTGCCGACCGACGCCGCAGGAGCGGTCCAAGATGCTTTTAATGCCCTCGGCGAGCATGCTTACCGCATTGGTGAAGTGATCGAGACCAATCGGGCAACCCCGGTGGTGGTGAATCTCTAAATTAACTGACTCAGCGCGGCGCTGACTTGCGCTCGATCAGGTGCATCTTGCACATGGTGGAGATACACCTCCAGGTCCCTTACGGCCGTGCGTTTGTCGCCAAGGCGCGCCGCGCATAAACCGCGATCGCGACGAAGCTCCCACGCCTCAGGCGATAGAATCACCAACCGCTCATGGACCGCTAATTCCCGTTGCGCATCGTCGTGTGAGCGATGGATTTCGCGCAGGTTCAGAAGCATCCGATGCAAAATTTCAGATGCGGTCGCAGGTTGTAGAAACAGATCCAACGGCGCCTCGTCATCCTCGGGCAGGCCGTGCGCCCGTTTGAAAGGCTGTAACCGCTCCGACACCGCCTCACGCCCCAACGTCTCACCGCTAAAAGGATCAAGGATGACTTGTCCTTCTGACAGACTCACTTTGCACAAGAAATGTCCGGGGAATGACACCCCTGCTGCATTGAGGTCCAAACTGTGCGCCAACTCCAGCCACAACACGGCGAGCGAGATCGGGATTCCCATGCGCGTCGAGAGCACCAAGTGAACGTAGCTGTTATCGGGGTCGTAGTAGTTATTTAAATTACCGCGGAAACCCAGATCGTTATAGAAAAAATGATTCAGCGCCCTTACGCGAGCGATCGGTGCCGCATCGGCAGGCAGTCGGCGGTGCAGACGCCCAACCAGTTGGTCCACCGCGTTGGGGACCATTTGGATAGAAAGGTCTGGGTACTCATCAAGCGCAAGGCTAGCCGCTGCCTCCAAGAGCGGGAGATCAGTAGGGTCTGCCACCAACATGGCAAAGTACTCTAAGGTCGACGATGGCGTTGGGGACCACACGTTAAGACTCCTTTTTGGGCTCGGGGATGTTATCCAGGACCGACACGACAGCACGCCGTTGCATCAACTGGCGCAGTGGAAACCCCATCAACGCCAAAGCCCCGAGATAAATGATACCGCCCACAATACAAACCAGCCCCAAAGCCCCTAAACGCCCTACCCAAGACACACCATCGCCGTGCCAAGCGAAGGCCTGCGCACCCCAGTACAACCAGGCGCCCATGGCACTGGCAGCCAAAGTCACCCGGACCAACAACCCTGACCACCCGGCACCGTGCCTCAGCACCTGCCGGCGGCGTAACCCAACCCAAAGCCATGCGGCGTTAATCAATGCGCCCAACCCAATCGCCAGCGCCAAACCCGCATGGGCAAAGTACGGCACAAAGACCGCATTCAACGCCTGCGTGATGACTAACACGACGATGGCAATCTTCACGGGGGTTTTGGTGTCTTGGTTGGCGTAGTAACCGGGCGCCAGAATTTTGATGGCGACCAAACCCACCAAACCGACCCCATAGCCCGCCAAAGCGAGACTGGTTTGCTGCACATCACCTGCTGTGAAGCGACCGTAGTTGTAGAGCGCAGCCACCAAGGGCTCGGGAATGATCAACAAAGCCAATGCGCATGGCACGGTTAGGACGATCACCAACCTCAACCCCCAGTTGAGAAGGGCGCTGTAAGCATCTAAATCGCCCTGCGCTTTGGCACTGGCGAGTTGCGGTAACAACACCACGCCAAGCGCCACCCCAAGTAACGCCGTGGGAAACTCCATCAGGCGGTCTGCGTAGGTCAACCAACTGACGCTCCCCGGTTGCAGATAGGAGGCGATTTGGGTATTGATCAACAGAGAAATTTGCGCCACGCTGACACCCAACAAGGCCGGTGCCATGAGGCTCAAAATACGTCGGGTACCGGCGTCACTCCAAGCCTCCTTGATGGCGCTAGGCCGGATACCAATTCGCGGGAAGACCCCAATACGACGCAAAGCGGGAATTTGAATACCCAGCTGTAACGCGCCCCCCACCATCACACCGGCCGCCAAGGCGTAAATCGGCTCAATACCCAGTCGGGCTAACCAGGGCGCACCAACGGCAGCGGCAATGATCATCGCCACATTCAACAGCACAGGGGTAGCGGCTGGTACCAAAAAACGTTTCCATGTATTCAAAACACCGGCCGCCAGTGCCACCAACGACATGAAACCGATATAGGGGAACATCCACCGAGTGAGTAACACGGCCGTGTCGTAGCCGCCATCCGTCTGTTGCAGGCCACTGGCGATTAACCAGACCAGTCCGGGTGCGGCCAAAACACCCACAATACAAGTTACCAGCAGAACCCATACCAATACCGTGGCAATGTGGCTGACTAAGCGGTGAGTTGCGACAAGACCGTCTGTCTCGCGGGTGGCCGCCAGGACTGGCACAAATGCCTGGCTGAAGGCGCCTTCAGCAAATAAACGGCGAAGCAGGTTGGGAAGGCGGAACGCAACATTAAAGGCATCAGTGGTCGCACTGGCACCAAAAAAAGCAGCCACCAGCAACTCGCGCACCAAGCCGGTGATCCGCGAGGCCAGCGTCATGATTGAGACGAGCGAGGCTGCTTTGAATAAGTTCACCCCCGCAGTTTACCGATTAGGTCGCTGGTAACAGCCGGCTCGTCGTTGTTTTTAGGTTGGTTTCCCTCTTGAAGAAGGGCATTTCGACCCGCTATAATGTCGGGTTCGCTGGCAACATCTGCAAACCACAGGAAATACTTGAAATGGCAACCAAAGCTAAGAAAAAGAACCCGCGCCTGGCATCAGGCCGTAAACGCGCACGTCAAAACATCAAACTGAACGCCGCACACACGTCACTGCGTTCAAAGTACCGTACCGTTGTTAAGAATGTCGAAAAAGCGGTTGGCGCTGGCGACAAAGACAAAGCCGTGGAATTGTTCGCCAAGATGCAAGCCGTCGTTGACAGCATTGCAGACAAAGGCATCTTCCACAAAAACAAAGCAGCTCGCGATAAGAGCCGCTTGTCTGCCAAGGTTAAAGCCTTGGCAACCGCCGCTTAATCGCGGCACACTGTTCAAAACAGTTCGCACGGAGCGGCTAAAAAGCCCTCCGCCGTTTGAATCGGGTGCGCTGCCAGCGAAACCCAATCAGCAAAAAAGCCGCTTTAACAGCGGCTTTTTTCATGGCGGTCAACGCGCTTATTTGGACAAGTCAGGCAAGGAACACGCCTCGGTGATGATCATGTCGTTATCCAACCCGAAGTTGATGACGAAGTCCCACGCCATCGGCTCCGCGTCACGCAACGCCGTCTGCACCACCACACATTTGATACCCCCGATACTGGTCGGCACACACCAAGGCGAATAACTGATGTGATCCCCAGGTGCCGGACCGCCGGGGCGAAACGAGCTCATGACGCCCGCCAAGCGCTCCGCCCAGTCGCTCGGTCGGAACACCTTGCCTTGCGATGTGATGCCTTGTATGAAGACTTCTTTCGCAGTGTCAGAGGGTTTGAATTGCGCCATATTGGGCCTGGTTAAGGACTACACGGATGCCGTTTCAGGGATGATGAAACAGCCGCGTTGCGGCGCAGATTCAGGCTTAAACCGAACGCGTCGCTCAACCGATAATTATATCTTATATAAGACTTGGCAATACCCAAAGGTCACCCCCATCACCAGACCCCACGCCAGTAGAATCTACGGTTCCTTTGATTGTTACTGATTGCTTTTTCGGAGACTGCCCATGACAACCCCCGCCACATCACCCCATGTGATGAACACCTATGGCCGTCTACCGATTGCGCTGTCGCACGGAGCGGGTTGCCATGTGTGGGATACCCATGGGAAACGTTATCTTGATGCGCTCGGCGGCATCGCAGTCAACACACTGGGCCACGCACACCCCAAACTGGTTGCCGCGCTACAAGATCAAGTCGCCAAATTAATCCACACGTCCAACTACTACCACATACCTGACCAAGAGCGATTGGCTGCCAAACTGGTAGAGCTCTCCGGGATGACCAACGTGTTCTTCTGCAACAGTGGCCTTGAGGCGAATGAGGGCGCTCTCAAAATGGCGCGTAAATTCGGTCACGACAAAGGCATTACGCACCCCAAGGTGGTGGTGTACGAGCGCGCTTTCCACGGCCGCAGCATCGCAACACTGAGTGCCACTGGGAACAAGAAAATTCAGGCGGGTTTTGGCCCCTTGGTGGATGACTTCATTCGTGTGCCCATCAACAACATCGAAGCGATCAAGGCCGCTACCGCAAACCGTGACGACGTGGTCGCTGTGTTTTTTGAAGCGATTCAGGGCGAAGGCGGTGTGAACCCGTTAGACGACGCCTACATGCGAGACGTTCGGGCTTTGTGCGACGAACGGGATTGGCTACTCATGATTGACGAGGTCCAGTGCGGCATTGGTCGAACTGGCAAATGGTTCGCGCACCAGTGGGCGGGTATCACGCCCGATGTCATGCCCTTGGCAAAGGGCCTCGGCTCAGGGGTCCCGATTGGCGCGATTGTCGCAGGCCCCAAAGCTGCAAACATTCTGCAGCCCGGTAACCACGGCAGTACCTTTGGCGGTAACCCACTGGCTATGCGCGCCGGTGTAGAGACTCTGGCCATCATGGAGTCTGAGGATTTGCTGGCCAATGCCAGTACCGTTGGCGACTACTTTGTGAACGCCCTGAAAGAGGCATTCAAAGCGGAAGCCGGTGTGGTCTCAATTCGTGGACGCGGGTTGATGGTCGGCGTTGAGCTGAATCAGCCCTGCGGCGCCTTGGTTAACCAAGCGGCAGAGGTCGGTCTTCTCATCAGTGTGACAGCCGACAGTGTCATTCGCATGGTCCCTCCCCTTATCTTGACAGTTGAACAAGCTCAAACCGTGGTGGACCTCTTGAAGCCTCTGGTCATCAATCTCTTGCACCCCACACAACCTTGAGTCCGTCAAGGCAAGCAACGATGAAACACTACCTCCAATTCAGTGATCTAACTGCCGATGAATACGCTTGGATTTTTGAACGCGCGCGCATCATCAAGGCTCGATTCAAACAATACGAAAAGTACCAACCATTAACGGACCGCACCTTGGCGCTCATCTTCGAGAAAGCCAGCACGCGCACCCGCGTGAGCTTTGAGGCGGGTATGTATCAATTGGGTGGTAGTGTGGTTCACCTCACAACAGGTGATAGCCAACTGGGCCGTTCAGAGCCAATTGAGGACAGTGCACGCGTGATCAGCCGCATGACCGACATCGTCATGATCCGCACCTTTGAGCAAGCAAAAATTGAAGCCTTCGCCGCCCATTCACGGGTGCCAGTGATCAACGGATTGACCAACGAATACCACCCCTGCCAAATACTCGCCGATATTTTCACGTTCATTGAGCACCGTGGACCCATTGCGGGCAAAAAGGTGGCATGGGTGGGCGATGGCAACAACATGGCGAATACCTGGTTGCAGGCCGCTGACATCTTGGATTTCACGGTTCACCTGTCAACCCCAAGAGGCTACGAGGTCGATCAGCGTCTCGCTGGCGTCAAAAACAACGCTTGCTACCAGACGTTCAAGGATCCGTCGGAGGCCTGTGTGGGTGTCGATCTTGTGACGACAGACGTCTGGACCAGCATGGGCTATGAAGCAGAGAATGAGGCTCGCCGCGCTGCATTTGCCAGCTGGCGCGTCAGCAACGACATGATGGCGGGTGCGCAACCAAATGCCTTGTTCATGCACTGCTTACCAGCGCACAGGGGTGAAGAGGTCGATGCCGATGTGATTGACGGTCCACAGTCCGTGGTGTGGGACGAGGCAGAGAACCGCCTGCACGTCCAAAAGGCGCTGATGGAATACCTGTTACTGGGTCGCGTGACTGACTAGGCGCTCACCGTACAACCACGGCTGGTCGAGCAAGCGCGAACCGAGCAGCTGCATGGCGATGTCTCGGCCCCAACGCTTCAGACCAGTCGCATGGAAGATTTCGCCGTTTTCTAATGCTTTGCGCTGAACACGTGCCACCCGCTCGTGGCGCAGGCGGGCATAACGCATCAACGCGTGCCCCACCATCGCTGGATCGTTGGTAAGCACCTGCGCCAACACCTGCGCATCCTCAATAGCCATACCCGCGCCTTGGGCAAGATACGGACGCATCGGGTGCGCCGCATCGCCCATCAGCGCAATGCGCCCACAACACAAAGCATTCGCGTTGGTCACAGGCGGGCGATCAAACAGCTGCCATGCCATCCACCCCTGCGTGGCGCGATCTACGGCCTCTAGCAGCTCACCCAACGGTGAACAAGCCACACCGATAGCGCGCATCACGCGCTTGCTGTCAACCGCATTTGACCAGCCGGTCGCGTCGGCCAATGGTTCACCCGAGGCAATGAGCACC
>JBMTSM010000070.1:0-8742 GCA_049448275.1 Burkholderiaceae bacterium | reverse complement strand
CTAATTACTGGTGGGTGGTACAGGGTTCGAACCTGTGACCCCTGCCGTGTGAAGGCAGTGCTCTACCACTGAGCTAACCACCCGCGCAGCTCACTATTATAGCGTGAGAATCCCCCACTTTTAGGTGGGGGCCCGCTCCCAGATGCTGCCAGATTCGCAGGCTTTGTTGATTTCTGAAAGCACTTTGTGGTGGGCCGCTGTTTCCGTCTCGTTAGCGGTAAGCACGGTGAGTTTAAAACGACTCAGGTCAACGCCAGGCACTGTGCCGTTGTCACCAACGGCCTCTCCGCCCAGGTCCATCATCAACGCATCTTGGCCGCGCGTCATGTTGATGTAAACATCAGCCAAGAGTTCGGCATCGAGTAACGCGCCGTGCAGGGTACGACCTGAGTTGTCGACCTCCAGTCGATCACACAGGGCATCCAAGCTGTTGCGCTTGCCCGGGAACAGGTCTTTTGCTAAGGCCAAGCTGTCAATCACGTTACCGGCGATCTCAGCGATCGGCGACATGTTTAACCGCTCAAATTCTTTGTTTAAAAATCCGACGTCAAACGGTGCGTTGTGAATGATGAGTTCTGCACCCCGCAAATAGTCCGCCAGCTGCGCCGCAATGGCCGCAAATTTCGGCTTGTCTTGCAGAAACTCGTTACTGATGCCGTGGACTTTGAGGGCGTCTTCATGGCTCTCACGCTCAGGGTTGACATACAGGTGCAGGTTGTTGCCTGTGAGTTTGCGCTGGATGAGTTCTACGCAACCAATTTCAATGATGCGATCGCCATCGGCAGCCGAAAGGCCCGTGGTTTCTGTGTCTAAAACGATCTGGCGCATTCGACTTCAGTGGTTTTCTTTGGCGTGGTTGATGGAGTACTTGGGTATTTCTACCACGACATCAATTTGGCTCAAAATAGCTTGGCAACTCAAGCGCGAAGCGGGTTCCAGCCCCCATGCACGGTCGAGCATGTCCTCTTCGCCTTCCTCAGGCTCATCCAAACTGTCCGCCCCCTCACGCACGATGACATGGCACGTGGTGCAGGCGCAGCTCATTTCGCAAGCGTGCTCAATGTTGATGTCGTTGTCTAACATTGCTTCACAGATAGACGTGCCAGCGGGCGCGCTGATCGTGGCACCGTCAGGGCAATATTCTGGGTGCGGGAGAATTTTAATTTGAGGCATATAACAGTCGGCGCGATTAAACGGCGTTGAGGTTTTTGCCAGCTAAGGCTTGGGTAATACCCCGGTTCATGCGGGCAGCGGCAAAGGGTTCAGTCACAGTCGCGAGTGCCTTGGTCACAGCTTCGATATGTGCGGCATCGTCACTGGTTTTGGCAGCTTCGACTGCAGCCATGTGGGTGTCAATCGTCGCGCGATCAGCCTCGCTCAGCAGGTCGCCATCGGCATTCAAGGCGCTTTGTGTTGCCAAGATCATGCGCTCTGCGTCGACACGGGCTTCGACCACTGCGCGCGCTTTGATGTCGGCCTCAGCAGTTGCATAACTGTCTCGGAGCATATCTGCGATCTGGTCGTCTGACAGACCGTAGCTGGGTTTGACATCGATGTGCGCCTGCACACCGGAGGTGGTCTCTACCGCATCGACTTGCAACATGCCGTCGGCATCGACGGTGAAACTCACACGAATGCGTGCAACACCAGCCGCCATGGGCGGAATGCCTCTCAACTCAAAACGAGCGAGGCTTCGGCAGTCAGCGACCAAGTCGCGTTCACCTTGCACCACGTGCAATGCCAGGGCTGTTTGGCCGTCTTTGAAGGTGGTGAAGTCTTGCGCACGGGCGGTCGGGATGGTGCTATTACGCGGCACGATGCGCTCGACCAGCCCTCCCATGGTTTCAATGCCCAGCGACAACGGGATCACGTCGAGCAATAACAACGCGTCACCGGTGTGGTTACCAGCGAGTTGGTTGGCTTGGATGGCAGCACCCAGCGCCACCACCTCATCAGGATTGAGGTTGGTCAGAGGGTCTTGGCCAAAGAGATTTGCAACTGCATCGCGGACAACGGGCATGCGGGTCGAACCACCGACCATCACGACACCTTCGATGTCTGATTTCTCGAGTCCGGCATCGCGTAACGCACGGCGTACCGCTTGCAGCGTTCGTTGTGTCAGATGATCAGTCGCCACGGCGAAGGCGCTGCGTGTGATTGTGGCTTGACAGTCACCCACATCCAGCGGGCAGCTGATGGTCGCTTCATGGGTGCCATCTGCTGACAGGGCCTCTTTGCAGCGGCGTGCTGCGGCATAGAGGTTGGCTTTGTCTTCACCCGAGAGCGACTCGGGCGCGGGCGCCTTGTCTGCAAACGCTTTTTGCAACGCGAGATGCGCCAGAGCACGGTCGTAATCGTCACCACCGAGCGCGGAGTCACCGCCGGTTGCCAGTACTTCAAACACGCCTTCAGACAGACGCAAAATCGAGATGTCAAAGGTCCCACCGCCGAGGTCATAAACGGCAAAAACCCCTTCGCTGGCTTGGTCCAAGCCGTAAGCGATGGCAGCAGCAGTTGGCTCATTGATCAGGCGAAGCACGTTGATGCCTGCCAACTGCGCGGCATCTTTGGTGGCTTGGCGCTGGGCATCATCGAAGTAAGCGGGTACGGTGATGACGGCGCCAAATAGATCGTCATCAAAGCTATCTTCTGCCCTGAACCGCAGCGTGGCCAGTAATTCGGCGCTGACCTCTACTGGTGTTTTTGGGCCCAAGCAGGTCTCAATACTGGCCATGCCTGGGGTGTCGAGTACCGTGTAAGGCAGGTTGTCAACGTCGTGCACATCGCTGCGAACGCGCCCCATCAGGCGCTTTACAGACGAAATGGTGTTGGCAGGGTCTGCCGCCTGTCCGGCCAAAGCGTCGAATCCAATTTGACGCCCACTGCCCTCACCGGTGTAACGGACCACGCTGGGCAGGATCACGCGACCTTCGGTATCGGGCAAACATTCGGCAACGCCGTTGCGCACACTGGCAACAAGCGAGTGGGTCGTCCCTAAGTCAATGCCCACAGCGATACGACGCTGATGGGGATCGGGCGACTGTCCCGGTTCGGAGATTTGTAGTAATGCCATAAAAATTGGTTAGGGCGTCAGCGCATCGAGTTGTTGGTTGACGTCTTTTAAAAATCGCTCGATGAACATCAAGGCGCGAATCGCGCCAACCGCACGCGGGATGTCTTTGTCGGTGTCAAATGCCAGCTCAGCCAGCTGCAAATAGGTTTTCTTGGCGGCGTTGGTATCGTCAGCCAACTGGGTGAGGCCATTAACATCGCCCTGCGCTTCGTCAAGCGCTTCGCGCCATTCCATTTGCTGCATCAAAAAGGCAGCTGGCATGGCGGTATTATCTTCTGCGTTGACGGGGTGCCCTTGTAACTCGGCCAAGTAAGCGCCGCGGGTGATGGGTTGGCGCAACCGCTGGTAGGCCTCGTTGACCCGCACCGACCACTGCATGGCCAATCGTTTACTGGCAGCGTCTGCGGCAACGTACTTATCAGGGTGCGTTTGCGCTTGCAGCGCCTTCCAGCGCTGGGTGAGCGCCGCGGCGTCTAACTGGAACTGCTCAGGGAGATCGAACAGTTCAAAGTCGTTGGCCTGGAGGGAAAGCGATTGCGGCGCGCTCATCAGATCCGGAAGGACTCACCGCAGCCGCAGCGATCGCGCTCGTTGGGGTTGCTGAATTTGAATCCTTCATTCAGACCTTCGCGAACGAAGTCAAGCTGTGTGCCCTCAAGGTAAGCCAAGCTCTTGGGATCAACGTAAATTTTGACTCCCAAACTTTCGAACTCGATATCCTCCGAGGCCACCTCGTCAGCGTACTCCAAGGTGTAGGCCAAGCCGGAGCAACCAGTGGTCTTCACGCCAAGGCGCACACCGATTCCTTTGCCGCGCCGGCCAAGGTAGCGGGTGACGTGCCGCGCAGCGGCTTCAGTCATGGTGACAGCCATGGGGTTCTTTCGTGAGATTAAGCGTGCTTTTTCTTGTAGTCGTCGACAGCGGCTTTAATCGCGTCTTCGGCCAAGATTGAGCAATGGATCTTCACGGGTGGCAACGCCAACTCTTCAGCGATTTCGCTGTTTTTCAGCGCCGCTGCCTGATCCAGCGTTTTACCCTTGACCCACTCGGTCACCAATGAGCTCGACGCGATGGCAGAGCCGCAGCCGTATGTTTTGAATCGCGCGTCTTCGATGATGCCGGTCTCGGGGTTCACCTTGATCTGCAATTTCATAACGTCACCACAAGCGGGCGCACCCACCATACCGGTGCCAACCGATTCGTCGCCTTTGTCAAAGCTGCCCACGTTGCGGGGATTTTCGTAATGCTCAACTACTTTGTCTGAATAGGCCATTTTTTGGACTCCTGGATACGGTATCTGGTTAACGTGGAATGCGCGGGCGCGATCAGTGCGCTGCCCATTGAATGGTTGAAAGGTCGACGCCGTCTTTGAACATTTCCCAAAGCGGTGACAGCTCGCGCAGTTTAGCGACATTGGTCTTGATGGTCTCAATGGCGTAGTCAATTTCGGCCTCGGTGGTCCAACGGCCAATGGTCATACGCAGGCTGCTGTGTGCCAGCTCATCGCTTCGGCCCAGGGCGCGCAACACATAACTCGGCTCCAAACTCGCAGAGGTACAGGCTGAGCCGCTGGACACGGCCATCCCTTTGATCCCCATGATTAAGGACTCGCCCTCAACGTAATTGAAGCTCATGTTGAGGTTGTGCGGGACGCGGTGATCCTTGTGACCGTTGATAAACACCTCTTCGATGGTGCTTAACCCGGCTACCAGGCGATCATGCAGCGCTTTGATGCGAACGTTCTCGGCAGCCATTTCCTCTTTGGCTATGCGGTAGGCTTCGCCCATGCCCACACACTGGTGCGTTGGCAACGTGCCTGAGCGCATGCCACGCTCGTGGCCACCACCGTGCATTTGTGCTTCGATGCGAATACGCGGTTTGCGACGCACAAATAATGCACCAATACCTTTGGGACCGTAGGTTTTGTGAGAGGTCAAGCTCATGAGATCAATCGGTAATTGGCCCAAGTCAATGGCTACTCGGCCCGTCGCCTGCGCTGCGTCAACGTGGAAAATCACGCCCTTTTCACGGCAGATGGCACCGATGGTGGCAACGTCTTGGATCACACCGATTTCGTTATTCACAAACATGACGCTGGCCAAGATCGTGTCGGGTCGGATCGCTGCTTTGAACGCGTCGATATTCAAGAGCCCGTCTTCCTGCACGTCCATGTAGGTCACTTCAAACCCTTGGCGCTCCAACTCTCGGCACGTATCGAGAACCGCTTTGTGCTCGGTCTTTACCGTGATGATGTGCTTGCCCTTGCCCTTATAAAAATGGGCAGCGCCTTTCAACGCCAGGTTATTGGACTCGGTCGCACCGCTGGTCCACACGATTTCACGGGGATCTGCGCCAATCAGGGCTGCAATCTGCTCGCGGGCCTTCTCGACCGCCGCCTCTGCCTCCCAGCCCCATGCGTGACTGCGTGATGCAGGGTTGCCAAAGTGTTCGTACAACCAGGGGACCATGGCGTCGACCACCCTTGGATCGCAAGGGTTGGTGGCGCTGTAGTCCATGTAAACCGGGAAGTGGGGCGTGCTCATGTGGGGTCCGTTTCTTGACTGAAATCGCTGAAATGAGAGGGTTTAGCTTTTACCCATGGAAGCGGCAAGCGCGAAGACTGAGTTGGGGCCGCTCACGCGAACGGGCTTCAAAACAGGGTTCGGCATGATGGCTCGCTTGATCATTGGCGCGCTTTCGACTTCTACGCCCTTCTCGATTTGGTCATCCACCAGCTTTTGCAGTTTGACAGAGGCCAAGAAGTCGACCATGCGTTCGTTGAGTGAGGCCCACAGCTCGTGCGTCATGCAACGGGCGCCTTCACCGAGGCAGTTCTCTTTGCCGCCGCACTGGGTGGCGTCAATGGGTTCGTCGACCGACAAGATGATGTCGGCGACCGTGATATCGGTGGCTTTGCGCGCCAGCGTGTAACCGCCGCCCGGACCACGGGTTGACTCGACGAGCTGGTGACGGCGTAACTTACCGAACAGCTGCTCGAGGTAAGACAGTGAAATTTGTTGACGTTGGCTAATGGCTGCGAGCGTGACGGGCCCGTTGTTTTGGCGCAGAGCCAAATCAATCATGGCGGTGACAGCAAATCGACCTTTGGTAGTGAGACGCATAACAAACTCCTTTTGGGGGTTAAATCGGCTTCCGGGGGATTCCTTTCGCCTGCATCAACGGGGGTGGCACTGCTACCCCACTGATTTGGTCAAGTATAGCAAAAATAGCCCACTGTTTTTGTCGGCATTACAAGCGGTAGGGTTTTTGTAGTGGACGAAACAAGCGTTTGAGCGAATAAATTTGATTTATCTGATTATTTTGTCATTTTATTAGATTTAAAACGACAATTCAATGTCAGCTGTCCAACGCCACGCCCGGGACATTGTCATGGACGGACGCGCCGAATGCCTGTCCTCGCAGGTGGCTGAGTTGGTCACGCACCTGCGCCGCCTTCTCAAACTCCAAGTCCTTGGCATGGGTCAGCATCAGCTTTTCAAGGCGCTTGATTTCTCGCGCCACGTCTTTCTCGCTCATGGCATCGAGCTCGGCGCGACGCTGGCTATCCCGTTCGAGTTTTTCGGCTTCTTGACCAGATTTCTCGCTGTAGACGCCGTCGATGAGGTCCTTGATTCGTTTCAGAACGGTTCGGGGTGTGATGCCGTTTTCAAGGTTGTAGGTCTCTTGTTTACCCCGACGACGGTCGGTCTCGGCCATGGCGCGCGCCATGGAATCAGTCACCTTGTCGGCGTACAAAATGGCCCGACCGTTCACGTTGCGAGCCGCCCGGCCGATGGTCTGAATGAGTGAGCGCTCCGAGCGCAAGAAGCCCTCTTTATCTGCATCCAGAATCGCCACCAGCGAGACCTCTGGGATGTCAATCCCCTCTCGCAACAGGTTGATACCGACTAGGACGTCAAATTCGCCCAAGCGAAGGTCACGCAAAATCTCTACGCGCTCAACGGTGTCCACATCTGAGTGGAGGTACCGAACCTTGACGCCGTTTTCAGTGAGGTAGTCGGTCAGTTGCTCTGCCATGCGCTTGGTCAGGGTGGTGATGAGGACACGCTCGTGCACCTCCACCCGAATGCGAATCTCCTGCAAGACGTCGTCAACCTGTGTCGTGGCAGGTCGAACCTCCACTTGGGGATCGACCAAGCCCGTCGGGCGAACGACTTGTTCGACGATTTGTCCGGAATGCTGTCGCTCATAGTCACCAGGCGTTGCCGAGACGAAGACGGTTTGGCGCATGCGCTGCTGGAACTCTTCGAACTTCAGTGGGCGGTTGTCCAAGGCGGACGGCAAGCGAAAGCCGTACTCCACCAGCGTCGTCTTGCGCGCCCGGTCGCCGTTGTACATGCCACCAAACTGCCCCGTAAGGACGTGGCTCTCATCCAAAAACATCAGGGCGTCGGGGGGCAGATAGTCAGTGAGCGTCGAGGGCGGCTCCCCCGGCTGGGCGCCGCTGAGATGGCGGGAGTAGTTCTCAATGCCCTTGCAGTGCCCCACCTCAGATAGCATCTCCAGGTCAAACCGTGTCCGCTGCTCCAGGCGCTGTGCCTCGACCAACTTGTTCATGCCAGTTAATTCAGCCAGACGGGTACGCAGCTCGTCTTTGATGGACTCAATCGCCGTCAACACCTTCTCGCGCGGGGTGACATAGTGACTGCTGGGATACACGGTGAAGCGTGGGATCTTCTGCCGGACGCGCCCAGTAAGGGGGTCAAACAGTTGCAGGGTTTCGACCTCGTCGTCGAACAACTCGATGCGAACCGCTAACTCCGAGTGTTCAGCCGGGAAAATATCAATCGTGTCCCCCCGCACGCGGAAGGTCCCCCGCGTGAAGTCGATGTCGTTGCGCTGGTATTGCATGCGCACCAGTTGCGCGATGATGTCGCGCTGATCGCGCTTCTCGCCCGTGCGTAGCAGCATCACCATGAGGTGGTAGCTCTGGGGGTCGCCGATACCGTAAATCGCCGATACCGTGGCCACAATCACCACGTCCCGACGCTCCAGAATGCTCTTGGTGCAGGACAGGCGCATCTGCTCGATGTGCTCGTTAATCGACGAGTCTTTCTCAATAAACAGGTCGCGCTGGGGCACGTAGGCCTCGGGCTGGTAGTAGTCGTAGTAGCTGACGAAATATTCCACTGCGTTGCGCGGGAAAAACTCCCGAAACTCGGCATACAGCTGCGCCGCTAAGGTTTTGTTGGGCGCATAAACGATGGCGGGGCGCCCCAGGCGCGCAATGGTCTGGGCCATCGTGTAAGTCTTACCCGATCCGGTGACACCCAGTAAGGTCTGGAACATCTCCCCGTCACGAACGCCCTCCACCAACTCAGCAATTGCTGTGGGCTGGTCCCCCGCTGGCGGGAAGGGCTCAAACAGCTCAAACGGCGAATCCGGAAAGTGCACGAAACGCCCCGCCTCGTGCTGCGCGTCTGCGGCGGCTTGGGTGTCGTCCCGCCTGAGGGCAACGACTTTTTCAACGGGGGAAGTTTCGGGGCGCTTAGCCATCAGGGCCTATCTGTTGGTTAAATGACAACCCTGTATTGTGACGTGGTTCACAACGCACAACTTCCGGTCGCGGTGTGGCGAATGGGGGATGCAGCAGGCTAAAATATCGGGTTTGCCCTAGGCCCTAACCACCCTGTTCAAGGAACCCCCAT
>JBMTSM010000069.1:0-8768 GCA_049448275.1 Burkholderiaceae bacterium | reverse complement strand
ACGGGTAAGTTTTGCAACGCTACGTCATGGATCAATTGGTCGTAGGCGCGTTGCAAAAAGGTGGAGTAGATGGCGACGACGGGCTTCATACCCTCGCAGGCCATGCCTGCAGCGAACGTCACCGCGTGTTGCTCGGCGATACCCACGTCGTGGTAGCGCGATGCGAAGCGTTCGCTGAAAGCGACCATGCCTGACCCCTCGCGCATGGCCGGCGTGATGCCGACCAACCGTGGGTCTTTGTCTGCCATGTCGCAAAGCCATTGACCAAATACCTGTGTAAAAGTTGGTTTACCAGGCGCACTGGGGACCAGACCAACCGCGGGGTCGAACTTGCCGGGACCGTGGTAGCTAATCGGGTCGGCCTCGGCCTTGGCATAGCCTTTTCCCTTGCGTGTTACGACATGCAGGAACTGAGGTCCCGATTTGGCCTTGACCGTTTGTAACGCGGTGACCAACCCATCGACATCGTGGCCATCAATGGGGCCTGTATAGGTAAAGCCCAGTTTTTCGAACAGCGTATCGGGCTGTATGAGTTGCTGGGTTTGCTGCTCGATACGCCGTGCAAGTTCGAATAGCGGCGGCGCGTTACGCAGGAATTGTTGCCCGATCTTTTTGGCTTCGGCATAAAACCGTCCGGACATCAGGCCCGCGAGGTATTGATTCAGCGCCCCGACTGGCGGGCTGATCGACATATCGTTGTCATTCAAGATAACCAGCAAGTCTGCATCCGCGTTACCGGCGTTGTTCATGGCTTCAAAAGCCATGCCGGCGGTCAGCGCACCATCGCCGATGATCGCCACGGCCTTTCGGTTTGAGCCACTTTGCTTGGCAGCGACCGCCATACCAAATGCCGCCGAGATACTGGTGGAGGAGTGCGCGGTGCCGAACGTGTCGTAGATGCTTTCTTCGCGGCGGGGAAAACCACTTAGGCCCCCTTGTTGACGTAGGCTGCCCATTCGGTCCAGACGACCAGTCAACATTTTGTGTGGGTAGGTTTGGTGGCCCACGTCCCAAACCAATCGGTCCTCGGGGGTGTTGTAAACGTAGTGCAGCGCGATCGTGAGCTCAATGGTTCCTAGGTTGGAACTGAAGTGCCCACCCGTTTGGGATACGGTTTGAATGAGGCGCTCGCGCAACTCATGCGCCAAGCCTGGCAGGCTCTCACGGGAAAGCTTGCGCAATTGCAGCGGCGACTTGATCCAATCCAGCAAAGCTTCCATGTCGGGCCCGAAGTAGGTAGTTCAGTGTTGAATTTACAGATATTTGACAAAACGTCAAGTTAAATTGACACTTCTATGAAATTTGACTTGACACTGTGAGGCGCTGAATTGGCCACCAACCTACAAAATGATCACTTTCTACGCGCCTGCTTGCGCCAAGCCACCCCTTACACGCCCGTGTGGTTGATGCGGCAGGCGGGGCGTTATTTGCCCGAGTACTGCCAAACAAGGGCCAAAGCCGGCAGCTTCATGGGGCTGGCGACCAATACCGACTTCGCGACCGAAGTCACACTGCAGCCGCTGGATCGCTATCCGCTGGATGCCGCCATCTTGTTCTCCGATATCTTGACCGTGCCCGATGCCATGGGGCTGGAATTGAGTTTTGAGGCCGGTGAGGGGCCCCGCTTCGCCAAAACAACCCGCGACGAGGCCAGCGTCGCCGCCCTTGAGGTGCCTGATATGGCCAAGCTGCGCTACGTCTTCGACGCAGTTACTTCAATTCGAAAGGCGCTGAACGGCCGTGTACCGCTGATTGGTTTCGCAGGTAGCCCATGGACCTTGGCTTGCTACATGGTTGAGGGTCGTGGTTCTGACGACTACCGAGCGGTCAAGACGTTGATGTACAGCCGTCCAGACCTGATGCACCGAATTCTGGAGGTCAACGCGCTGTCTGTTGCAGCCTATTTGAATGCGCAGATTGAGGCGGGAGCCCAGGCGGTGATGATTTTTGACAGCTGGGGTGGGGTGTTAGCAGACGGTGCCTTCCAACAGTTCAGCCTGCGCTACACCGCCATGGTGTTGTCGCACTTGCGGCGCGGCCACGAGGGACAGGTGATTCCACGCCTTGTTTTCACGAAGGGCGGCGGACTGTGGTTGTCAGAGATGGCCGCTTTGGATTGCGACGTGTTAGGGCTGGATTGGACGATGAACCTGGGCCGTGCCCGGCATTTAGTGGGTGGCACCGAGGGTGGTCCGGGCAAAGCGCTCCAGGGCAATATCGATCCGATGGTGTTGTTTGCGAACCCTGAACAGATTGACGCCGCGGTGCAGCAGGTACTTACTAGCTTTGGTACACCGCATACCGATCCCAGTACGACGGGACCGACTCATATTTTCAACTTGGGCCATGGGATTAACCAGCTCACGCCACCGGCCAACGTGGCCGCTTTGGTCGAAGCGGTGCACAAACACTCACGCGCCATGAGGGATGTTACTGAAAAAGTGTAAATTTTACTTGACAGTTTATTCGTGCTTTTGGATGATCAGAGCACTCACCCTCACTTAAAAAAGACGTACATGGCATCCACTTTTCCCTTTGCCGCCATCGTTGGCCAAGACGAAATGACCCTCGCAATCCAGGTGGTCGCCATCGATCCAGCGGTCGGAGGGGTCTTGGTGTTGGGCGACCGTGGCACGGGTAAGTCCACCGCAGTTCGGGCCCTGGCTGACTTGCTACCCCCGATTCAAGTGATCAAAGGCTGCCCCTATAAATGTGACCCTGCCGCACCGGCACAGGCCTGTGCGATCTGCCAGGACACACCCTTAGCCGCCGGTGCTAAGCCCCGCAAGCGCGCGACCGAAACGCGGCCCGTAACGGTGGTCGACCTGCCACTGGGCTCCACCGAAGACCGTATTGTTGGGGCCCTTGACCTTGAAAAAGCACTCTCGCAGGGCGTAAAAGAATTTGCCCCGGGGTTGTTGGCCCAGGCGCACCGTGGTTTCCTCTACATCGACGAGGTCAACTTGCTGGAAGACCACTTGGTGGACCTGCTGATCGACGTTGCTGCGTCGGGAGAGAACCTGGTCGAGCGTGAGGGCCTGAGCGTCCGGCATCCTGCGCGCTTTGTGCTGGTGGGCAGCGGTAACCCGGAGGAGGGTGAGTTACGTCCCCAGTTGTTAGACCGTTTTGGTTTATCGGTGCAGGTTAAAACACCCCAAGATATTGATTTGCGCGTCGCCGTGATCAAGCGACGTGACGCATTTGACCGCGACCCTGAAGGCTACAAGGCGCAATGGGAGGCTGAAAATGACCGTCTTCAAAAGCGGATTGTGAAAGCGCGTAAGTCGCTTGACGCCGTGGTGGTGGACGACGAGATGCTGACGCTGTGTGCGCGCTTGTGCCAAGCACTCGGCACCGATGGTCTGCGTGCCGAGCTCACGCTGATGCGAGCGATGCGCGCGTTGGCGGCGCTTCAGGGACATAAAAAGGTCAAGCGGGATCACCTTAAAGCCATCGCCCCCATGGCGCTGAGTCATCGTTTACGCCGCAACCCCCTTGATGACACTGACTCCAGCCAGCGCGTGGAACGCTGTCTGGATGACCTTTTGGCCGCCTGAGGTTTGCCTATGGCAGACACGATGCAGTGGCTGGACACCTGGAACGATGCCATGACATCGTTGCAATTGCTGCAAATCGACCCGAGCGGGTTTGGAGGCATTGTGGTGAGGGCGCCATACGGTCCAGTGCGCGCGCAGTGGTTACAACAGCTCGGCACGATGGGCTTGTCGATAACGAAACTACCCGGCCACTTGGATCGTGAGCGTTTACTGGGCGGTATTGACCTGTCTGCGACCTTACAACAGGGGCATCTGCGCTGGCAAGCTGGCCTGCTTGCGCAAGCGGATGGTGGTGTCGTCTGCATCCCCATGGCTGAGCGGTTTCCTGACGCCTTAACGGCACCGCTGGTTCAAACACTGGACACACGCCGCCTGCCTGACGTGGACCACCGCCGCACCGCATTTGGCGTGGTGGCGCTGGATGAGTCGGACGATGAGGAGGCCACCCTCAACCCCGCGTTACGGGAGCGTTTGGGCCTGTGGATTGATTTGCATGACATCGCTCCGGCCGACATCGTCGGACAGGCTTGGGAGCCCATCGCACCATTGGACTTACGCCTGTCCGAGGGCGCGTGCGAGGCCATGCGTCAGGCGTTACCGCGGGTCTCGGCGAGTGATAGTCAATTGACCGCATTGTGTGCCGCTGCGCTTGCACTGGGCATTACTTCGCTGCGGGTGCCCACACTGGCGCTGCGCGTGGCTTGCGCGCATGCCGTATTGAATGGTCGGGTTGAGGTGGCCGACGAGGACATGGCGTTCGCCGCGCGTCGCGTGCTGGCACCGCGGGCATTGCAGGGGCCCGAGACGGCAACCCACGCGGAAACGGAGCCGAATGAGTCGCCGGATTCAGACACCGAATCGAGCACGAATGAGCGCGACAATACGCACCATGACGCCGGTGATGAAGCACGACCACCAATGGTGCCTGAAGCCTCTTCAAATGACCTGACCGATGCGGCCACCCCCCCAGAGCCCACGCCAGAGGAAATACTGGTCGCGGCCGCGTTGGCCAGTTTGCCCAATGATGTCCTTGATCGTTTGTTGACACGCTCGGCACGCAGTGCCGCCAATCGCACGGGGCGCAGTGGTCAGTTCCAAACAGGGTCGCAACGGGGGCGGCCGCTACCCCCACGACCAGGTTCAGTGGGAGGCCACGCGCGGTTGCACGTGTTGGCAACTTTGCGCGCCGCAGCGCCCAAGCAGCGCTTACGCAGTAAACCGCCTTCCGGTGGGGTTGCGATTCGGTCCGAGGACTTTCATGTGCGACGCTACCAACAAAGCAGTGCGAGCTGTGTGTTGCTGGCACTGGATGCATCCGGCTCAGCCGCGCTGCAGCGCTTGGCGGAGGCGAAGGGGGCTGTAGAGTTGTTGTTGCAACAATCCTATGCCCGCCGCGACAGCGTGTGCATTGTGTCTTTTAAGGGTGCCAAAGCCGAGTTGTTGTTGCCCATGACACGGTCCTTGGTCCGTGCCAAGCGCGCCATGACCGGCCTGCCGGGCGGCGGCGGAACGCCCCTCGCATCGGGATTAAAACTGGCGTACGAGCAAGCCATGCTTTTGCAGCGACAAGGGATCACGCCCTTGTTGGTTATCTTGAGCGATGGCCGTGCGAATGTGACATTGGATGGCTTGGGTGGCCGTACCCAAGCGCTTGCAGACGCGCAGTCATGGTGCGATCAATGGCGGGCCTCCGGGCATCAATCCCTTTGGATTGACACCTCGGTTCAACCCGATCCGCAGGTGCAAACGCTGGCGTACGCCATGGGGGGGCGCTATATGCCGATGCCGCAAGCCCACGCGCACCGCATGGCCGCCGCGATGGATCACCTCAGGCAGCAGAACCGCGACCATGTTTGATCGCTTGTATCCTGGCATGCAGTGGACGGATTACCGTCACGAGTGGCCGAACGCTCAATGGAGCCAATTTGTGCATGCGGGCGGTATCAAATGGCATGTACAAATAGCGGGTCAAGGACCCGCGTTGTTGCTGTTGCACGGGACGGGCTCTGGCAATTTCAGTTGGCGTGAACTGTTGCCCGTCTTGACCCCTTATTTCACAGTGATCGCCCCCGATTTACCGGGCCACGCGTTCACCACACGGGGTTCTGATCAATCCCTGTCATTGAAGGGCATGAGCAGTGGTGTGTTGGCCTTGTTGCAGCAACTGGGCATCACGCCCGCAGCGATTGCGGGTCACTCTGCGGGCGCTGCGATCGCGGCGCAGATGGTGGTGCAGGAGCCGCGGCTGGCTGATACCCACCTGATGGGGTTGAATCCAGCGTGGTTGCCGTTGCCGGGTGTCCCTGCATGGATTTTTGGTCCGGCCGCCAAGCTCGCTGCCTTGAATCCGCTGTCTGCATGGGCGACGGTGCGTTTTGCCAAACGGCCCGGTGTGATTGCCAAGTCAGTGGCGCAAACCGGATCAGGCCTCTCGCCAGCCGGTATCGCGTTGTACCGAGCCGTCTTCACGCACACGGGACACGTGCACAGCGTGCTGGGCATGATGGCATCGTGGAAGCTCGCAGGCTTGACGGATGCGTTGGCGACGTTGAAAAACCCAGTCACGATGTTGGTGGGCACGAATGACAAAACCATCCCGCCATCACTGGCACATGATGCGTGTCGCGTGATGCCGCATGCCACTTTGCATGAGCAGATCGGTTTGGGTCATTTGGCACACGAAGAGCGGCCGGTGGACACCGCAAGGCACCTGTGTGCCGCCTACGGTATCAACCGATCGAATTGAATCGCGGCTAGCCGTGCGGGTTGGCTTTGAGCATCGCCAGCACTTCGAGTGGGCCGGTGCTGATCAGGTCGGCGCCAAACATTTCCGCTGTGGCATCTACCAGCGAGAAGATGGGGCCGCCCAACAGGACCTTGGCGTCCGGGTTACCCGAGTGCGCACGCAGATTTTTTATGAGTGACTTGAGCTGATACAACTGTGATTCGATGGCCACCGATATGCCGATCATGTCGAACCACTCATTGGCAACCGACCGCACCAATTCCTCCTCAGAGGCGGAGATGTCGATGACCACCGATGCCCCTTCGCGTTTGAACAAATCGGCCACGATGGTCACGCCCAAAATGTGAAGTGAGCCCGGCGCCGCGCACAGCATGACGTGACGCTCTAAACCCTCAGATTGTGGGCCGTCGCGGTACTCGTATCCCAGCCGGTAGGTGATTTGATGCATGATGGCCAAGCCACATGTGACATCGCTGAAACTGCAGAGGTCTTTTTCCCACAAGTCACCAAGCTGCTGCGCAGCCGGTGTGATGAGGTTCAGAAAAATCTGCTGGTGCGTGTGTCCGGAGGACAGTAACCCATCGATGATGGCGTTGACGCGCAGCGAGTCACCGTTGCGGCAAGCCGTCGCAAAGGCGTCCAGTTGTGGCAGGGGGTCGAGCGGTGCGAAAACCAACGCTTGGTTCGCCATGCGCGCGTTGTAGTTTTCCGACTGCAGCAGCCTCGGAATCAGTTGGGTCTCGATGACGTCTACGAGCGACTCTTTACAGGTGTCGTCATCTGGCGACGTGTGTTGAATTCGCCTCGAAAACCCATCTAAGTTCTGTAACTTAGACATGCAACAACCTTGCAAAACAACAACGTACCCTGAATTGGGAGGACGATCGGGGTGGGTGGTCACCAGCAAGATAGCGTGCCGATCCGCTGTTCCGCACGAATATAAATAAATTCAAAAGCCTTTTCAATGCTCCAGAACCCGCCAAGTTTGTCTACCACAAGGGTCGACTGAGGTGACGCGCTGCGCTATCTCTCAGGCTAGCTTGTCTTGGCAAAGCCCAGCAGGTGTGCCATGTCCTTTAAAAAGATGCGCACGTGGGCGACCGGGTCTCGCTTCGCCAACTCTTTGTTCATGTAGGCGTCGAAAGTGAGCTTTTGCACATCTTTGTCTTCGCAAATCTTCACGAATTTTTCGCGGCGCTTGTCGTTTTGATACCAGAAGTACTGCATGACGCCCAAGATCCAAAAGACTTTGCCGTGTTGCTTCATGAAACGCTTACGACCCTGCGCTAAGCACTTTGGGTTACCCGTTTTCAACGCTTCATGCGCCGCCCGGGCCATGGTTCGCCCGCAGTCCATGGCGTAGTAAATGCCTTCCCCCGATGAGGGGGCAACCACGCCTGCGGCATCACCCACCACCAGAATATCGTGGCCGTTGTCCCAATGCGGCAGCGGCTTCAAAGGGATCGGGGCGCCTTCACGACGCAAGATTGCTTGATCGCTCAAGCCAGCAATGCCGCGCAGGTGGCCGGTCGCTGTTCGCAGAGAAAAGCCCTTGTCTGCGCTACCGGTGCCGACACTGGTCGTTTTTCCATGTGGGAAAACCCAGCCGTAAAAGTCGGGCGAGACCTCGCCCTGGTAATACACGTCGCAGCGCTCCGCATCGTGGGTCAACGACGGATCGGGCGACTCAATGATCTCGTGATACGCGAAGACGTATTTGGTCTTGTCGGCTTTGGGAATGTGCGCTCTGGCAATGGGTGATCTCGCGCCATCCGCCCCAATCACCATGCGCGTGGAGACCCGCACGCGCCGTGCCGTTTGTCCGGGCTCCAACGGCTTGCCCGTGACAGGGGTGTAGTAAACCCACAAGCCACCGACTTCGTCGCGCTCAACCTTTTCAAAAACCGCTTGCTGTCTGAATGCACCGGAAGCCGCTGCGCGGTCGCGTAGGAATTGATCGAAGTCCTGACGATCAACCATGCCAACAAACCCGTCTTCAATCGGGATGTCGACCTTGTTGTCCTTGGGTGAGATCATGCGTGCGCAGCGAATCTTAGCGACCAATAGTTCGTCGGGAATTGCAAAATCTTTGATGAGTCGGGGTGGAATGGCACCGCCACAGGGCTTGGGTCGACCCTCACGGTCGAGGAGTAACACGCGCCAACCCTCAACAGCTAAATCATTTGCGGCAGTGGCGCCCGATGGGCCCCCACCGACCACTACAAAATCAAAGTCGACTTGGTTCATGTCGCAGACCCCTCTCGCCACTGGATTGGATGTGGTCGACGTACCGCGTCGACCGGTTTGGTGTTGCTGCGCATGCGGTATGCGACGAGGGCCGATGCCATAAACAGCATCGCTTGAAAGATGAAAACGCTGAGGTAAGCCAAGCGCGAGTCACCGAAGATGGCGTGTGCGATATCGCTGGCAGCGGTGCCGACGATGCCCCCTAAACCGAAAGCGAT
>JBMTSM010000068.1:0-8808 GCA_049448275.1 Burkholderiaceae bacterium | reverse complement strand
GGCTTCATCGGCGTTTTGATTGTGGTCCGCCCCTCGTCAAGCGCCATTCACCCCGCTATTTTCCTGATGGTGTTCAACGCCGTGTTGTTCGCCATCTTCAACTTGCTCACGCGTCACTTGGCGCAATATGAAAATCCGGCAGCCATGCAATGGTATTCGGCCATGGGCCCTGTGGTGCTGTTTGCGCCGTGGGCACTGCCCGGTTTTGTCATGCCCCACAACACCTTCGAACTGGTGCTGGTCATCAGCGCAGGCCTGTGGGGTGGACTGGGCCACTATGTGTGGGCGCGGGCCCACCAGTACGCCAACGCTGCCACGCTGGCACCCTTCAATTACCAGCAACTGCTGTACATGGCTTTCTGGGGTTGGTTGGTCTTTGGTGACGTGCCACCCTCTGCCGTCTTCGTTGGGGGAAGCATCATTGCGGCCAGCGGGATCTATTTGTTGTGGGAGCAAAAGCGCGTGCCCCCCACCATCCCGCCAAGCGCTTAATAGGTCCCGCGGCCGCCTGAAATATCAAACACGGCGCCGGTTGAGAACGAGCAGTCCTCACTGGCCAGCCACGTCGCCATGGCGGCAATTTCATCAACCTCTACAAAGCGCCCCATGGGGATCTTTGACAGCATGAAGTCAATGTGGGCTTGCGTCATAGTGGCGAACAAAGGCGTTTGAGCTGCCGCAGGGGTGATGGCGTTCACCAAAATACCTTTTTGCGCCAGCTCTTTACCGAGCGATTTGGTCAAAGCAATCAGGCCCGCTTTAGAGGCACTGTAATGCGAGGCATTGGGATTCCCCTCCTTGCCCGCGATCGACGCAATATTCACGATCCGGCCATAGCCAGCCTCGATCATGGATGGGACCAACGCCTTGCAAACGAAGAAAGGCGCTACCAAGTTGATGTGAATGACGTCTTGCCAAATCTGGCTGTCCAATTCCCACGTGGTGGCATTGCCGCCGGTAATGCCGGCATTGTTGACCACGATATCGACGCGTTTGTGCGCAGCGAGTGTCCGGGCAGCAGCCGCTTGCACGCTGGCTTCGTCACCCAACTCAACCACTTCCGTGCGCACCGCACCGTGGCTGCGTAGTGCCTCAGCAGCCTCGAGCAGCGTGGATTCATTACGGTCCCACAAGACCACTTGAGCGCCAGATGACAACATGCGCTCCGCGGTGCCGTACCCAATGCCTTGGGCGCCACCGGTGATGACCGCGATGCGGCCTTTCAAATCAATTTGGTTCATGCCAAACCTTTCAACGCCGTTGCCGTTTGCCCAGCCAGACGCATGTCGTCAATATATTGTTGAATGATGGCGTCGAATGAGGCGTCACCTGGAAAACCCAACACATCGGTCGCCGTTGTAGCCTTGGCTGCGCGCGGCCAATTCGCGACGATACCTGCGATGCGTGCGTCGTGTTCGAACCGTACCCGCGCGCGTACCGCAGGGCCTGCAACGCGCTCCAGCGCGTCGAGCATCTGAGCGACCGTCACGTTCACAGCGGGCAGCGTGACTGCCAGGCGCCGCTTCAAGACTTCACGTGGTGCAATCATCAAGCCAACCAGACTCAAGACGGTCGACTGCGGAGAAGCGATGGGGTGGGCCGTACTGGGATCGACGGGACAAACCGCCTCAACACCGGCAAGTGGCTCGCGAATGATGCCGCTAAAAAATGATGACGCTGCGCCATTCGGTTTTCCCGGGCGTACCGCCACTGTCATGAGACGGGCACTGCGGCCATCAATAAAGCCCTTACGGGTGTAATCCGCAATGAGGTACTCGCACATCAACTTATGCGTGCCGTACGAGGTTTGTGGCGCTGGTAACGTGTCTTCGTCAACCACTGCCGGCATGGCCAAACCAGGGTCAGGGCCGTAGACTGCAATCGAACTGGAAAACACCACCGTGGGCTGGTTACCCGCTTGGCGCAGGCCCTCCAGCAAAATGCGTGTGCCGTCCAAGTTAGAGCGCAAGCCCAGTTCGAAATCAAGCTCGCATTCGCCCGATACCGCTGATGCCAAATGGAATACCGCGTCAAACCCCGACGCGAATAGCGCGGCTTGGTCACCCAAGGGACCGATCACCGCAGTCACGCGGGGATCGGCAGCGAGGTCAGCGGGTAACGGGTACTGGTCGGTCAGCGTCAGGGCCGGCGCACCGCCCCACGTTGCAGGGGGGTGGGCCAGTAAGTGACGCGCTAATCGCGCGCCCACAAATCCGCCAGCCCCCGTGATGAGTACCCGTTTCATGCGCGCTCCTTGCTGTGTGATGTGCTGGTTTAAACGACCGCGTCGATGCGCGCAGGATCCCACGCCACCACGTGCTGTGACTGCTCGCCCAAACCGTCAATGCCCAAACGCATGTGGTCACCTGGCTTCAAGAAAACCGAAGCGGGCTTAACACCCATGCCCACACCGGGTGGGGTACCCGTTGAAATAATGTCACCGGGATACAGCGTCATGAACTTGCTGACGTAAGACACCAATTCAGCAACGCCAAAAATCATGGTCTTGGTGTTACCTGTTTGGTAGCGCTTGCCGTTGACGTC
This sequence comes from Burkholderiaceae bacterium, assembly GCA_049448275.1. Classification (GTDB taxonomy): domain Bacteria; phylum Pseudomonadota; class Gammaproteobacteria; order Burkholderiales; family Burkholderiaceae_C; genus RS62. The sequence goes on along the minus strand of JBMTSM010000068.1, from coordinate 6,264 downwards.
AAGCCACATCCCCAAGCTCTGCGGATCTGGCACCTCGTCGCAGGTGACTAACCACGGGCCAACAGGACCGAAGGTGTCGCAACCCTTGCCCTTATCCCATGTGCCGCCCCGCTCAATTTGGTATTCACGCTCAGAGACGTCATTCACCACGCAATAACCGGCGACGTGGGCCAACGCATCGACCTGCGACACATAACGTGCGGTCTGGCCGATCACCACGCCCAGCTCGACCTCCCAGTCAGACTTAACTGAACCTTGGGGCAACACCACATCGTGGTTGGGGCCCACGCGCGCGTCGATGGACTTGGTGAAGATGATGGGCTCAGCCGGAATGGGCAAACCTGACTCCGCTGCGTGGTCGGCATAGTTCAGACCAATACACACGAATTTCTTGCAGTCGGCCCAAGGTGCCAGCAGCGGCGCATCTGCCGCAATTTCTGGCAACGCTGACAAGTCAGCATTTTGAATGGCTGCCAAACCAGCGCCCGACACCGATTGTGTCGTGACATCAGCGACCAGCGAGCTGATGTTGCGGCGCACGCCTTGACTGTCCAAGACCCCCGGCACTGTTGCGCCATTTACCCATGCACGTAAAAACTTCATTGTCGATACTCCCCGTAAAAAAGCGTTAACCGCGGCCCACGTATGGCATCCCTGTTGCCATGACGGTGACCGTGAAAATGTTTGACTCCAATGGCAGATTAACCATCGCCATAAAGGTACTCGCGACGCCACTCATGTCCATACGCGCCTCCGCGCGAACACTGCCGTCAGCTTGCAACACGCCCGCCGCCATGCGCTCCGTCATGGCGCTGGCCACATTGCCGATGTCAATTTGACCCACAGCGATGTTCAAGGCACGGCCGTCAAGCGCGGCACCGCGGGTCAAACCGGTAATGGCTGACTTACTGGCCGCATACGCAATCGAACACGGCCGTGGTGTGTGCGCAGAAATCGAACCGTTGTTGATGATTCGTCCGCCCTGCGGGCTTTGGTGCCGCATGATGCGGAACGCGTTAGACAGGCAATAGAACGCACCGTCGAGGTTAGTCCCCACCACCTTGCGCCAATCGTCGGCGCTCAATTCATCAGGGGTGACGGGCGTTTGGTTGACGCCTGCGTTGTTGAACAACAAATCAAGGCGACCATGGCGCGCGACAACGTCGTCAAACAATTGCTTCACGGCATCAGCGTTGGTGACATCACAGACTGCGGTCTCGGCGAGTGCCTGCTGATCAGCGGGCAAAGCCGCTACCGCCGCTTGCAGCTTGGCACCATCGCGCCCCACGAACACCGTGGTCCACCCCTCACCGACCAAGGCAGTTGCACAGGCCTGACCAATACCGGCACTGGCGCCAGTCACCACAGCAATCTTTGAATTCATCTTGAAACTCCAATCAGAACAATCTTTGCCGGCCGCTGCAAACCCAACGCTCAGTGGTTATCTTTTGGCACAAACGCGCCACGCTGGCCCACTAAGAAGTCAAAATCTGCGCCCCGGTCGGCTTGTAAAACATGGTCAACATACAAGCGCCAATAGCCGCTCGACAGCGGGGGCTCAGGCGCTTGCCACTCCTTCAAACGAGCCGCAAGTTCGGCATCGTCTACATGCAAATGTAAGCGACGCGCGGCGACATCAAGGGTGATCATGTCACCATTGCGAACCACGGCCAGCGGACCGCCTGCCGCCGCCTCGGGCGCGGTGTGCAGCACGACGGTACCGTATGCGGTGCCGCTCATGCGGGCATCGGAAATGCGGACCATGTCTGTCACGCCCTTGCGCAGGATCTTGGGTGGCAACGGCATGTTGCCCACCTCAGCCATACCGGGATAGCCCTTGGGGCCACAGTTTTTGAGCACCAAAATACACGTCTCGTCCACGTCCAATGATTCGTCATCGATGCGGGCGTGGAAGTCGTCTGAGTCTTCAAACACCACGGCGCGACCCGTGTGGTTTAGCAGATGTGGGCTGGCAGCGCTGGGCTTGATAACCGCGCCGCGAGGGGCCAAATTACCTTTGAGCACAGCGATACCCGCCTCTGGCTTGAAGGGCTCCGCCATGGTTTTAATGACGCGGGGATCAAAGTTTTCGGCGCCAGCGATGTTCTCGCCGACCGTGCGCCCTGACGCCGTCGGAATATCCAGGTGCAACTCGCTGGCAATGGCGTTCATGACCGCAGGAATACCCCCGGCGTAGCAGAAGTCCTCCATCAAGTGCTCGCCCGATGGCTGTAAATTAACCAGACAGGGCATGCGGCTACCGATGCGGTCGAAGTCTTCTAAATCCAGTTCAACGCCCAGGCGCCCTGCAATGGCTGTCAGGTGAATGACCGCATTGGTCGAACCACCAATCGCGGCAAGCGTCTTGATGGCGTTCTCAAATGCCTGGCGGGTCAAGATGTCACCAATCTTGATGTCTTGGCGCACCATGTCGACAATGCGCCGTCCCGCCTCACGCGCCAACACGTTGCGGCGCCCATCGACCGCGGGATACGCGGCGTTACCCGGTAACCCGATACCGAGCGATTCGACCATACTGGCCATGGTTGAGGCGGTACCCATGGTCATGCAATGCCCATGGGAGCGGTGCATACCCGACTCCGCATCAAAGAAATCTTGCAGCTTCATGGTGCCAGCTCGAACCTGCTCGCTCATGCTCCATACGCCGGTGCCAGAGCCTAATTCTTTACCGCGCCATTTGCCGTTCAGCATGGGGCCTCCGCTGACCCCGACCGTTGGTAAGTTGGCGCTGGAGGCACCCATCAAAAGTGCGGGGGTCGTCTTGTCACACCCCATCAGCAACACCACGCCATCAATGGGGTTGCCCCGAATGCTCTCCTCCACATCCATGGATGCCAAGTTGCGATACAGCATGGCGGTGGGTCGCAACAGCGTTTCACCCAACGACATGACAGGAAATTCAAGCGGGAACCCCCCGGCCTCGTAAATACCAATCTTGACTTGTTCTGCCAGCGTTCTGAAGTGCGAGTTACATGGGGTCAACTCGGAAAACGTGTTGCAAATGCCAATCACGGGACGACCGTCAAATTGGTCGTGTGGCACCCCTTTGCCCTTCACCCAACTGCGGTAAGCGAAACCATCACGGTCTTGACGCCCGAACCACGCTTGGCTGCGCAGGGGCTTGTCTTTGGGGCTACTCATGGCGCAAGTCTCCAACAAAAATAATTTGATGTAATGATATTACCAAAGACGATCGCGCGCGCCACTCAGGTAAACCCCAAGAAGCCAAGCCGGCTTACAACACTTTGCGGATTCGATCGATGGCGCGCTCGATGTTCTCGGCACTGTTGGCGTACGAGAAGCGCACAAAGCCCTCGCCCCAAGCGCCAAAACTGGTGCCCGATACGGTGGCCACATTGGCTTCGTTCAGGAACAAGTCTTGGGCCTCGCGCGCCGTCATGCCGGTACCCGAAATATTGGGGAAGGCGTAAAACGCACCGGCTGCATCTGCACAACGCACACCCGGCAGGCTGTTGAGCGCATCCACGATCAACGTCCGGCGCTGGTTGAAAGCCACCATCATTTCGGCCACGGCATCTTGCGGCCCTGTGAGCGCGGCCAGACCGGCGTATTGGGCCGATGCGTTGACGCAAGAGTGGTCATTGATACACAAGCGCGTGACCTCGCTCACCAAACTCTTGGGCCAAACGGCGAAACCCAATCGCCAGCCCGTCATGGCATAGGTCTTACTCCAACCATCCAACAGAATAAGGCGATCGCGGATTTCTGGGTAGTTGAGTAACGAGACGTGCTCGCGACCACCGTATAGCATTTGGCTGTAGATCTCATCTGACAGCAGCGCCACATGCGGGTGCTTCGCCAAGCCCGCCACCAGCTTGTCAATTTCAGCTTTGGGCGTCACGCCGCCAGTAGGGTTTGCTGGGCTGTTGATGATGATCAAGCGAGTCGCAGGGGTAATTTGCGACAGCACGGTATCGGCGTCGAAGGCAAAGCCCTTGTCCTCGCGCAGCTCGATGGGAACGGGGGTCGCGCCGCTGTACTTGATAACCGATTCGTATATCGGGAAACCGGGGTTGGGGTACATGATCTCTGCGCCCGGCTCGCCAAACATCAGCACCGCAAAAAACATGGTGGGCTTACCGCCAGGCACGATGACAACGCAATCGGGATCAACGCTGGATCCGTGGCGGCGTTCTAGGTCTGCGGCGACAGCCTCACGCAAGGCGGGGATGCCATTCGCAGGCGTATAACCATGGTGACCATCGCGCAGTGCCTGAATACCCGCCTCGACGATGTGCGCCGGGGTCTTGAAATCAGGTTGCCCAATCCCTAGGTTGATGATGTCCTTACCCTGTGCCATCAGCGCCTGCGCGCGGGCCAGTACCTCAAAAGCAGATTCGGTACCCAAGCGTGACAGGGAGGCCGCAGTTTTCAACATGGTGATCATCCTCAGAAATTTGGTGGCGCACAGGGGTGCAAAAACGTGCGCTGAAGTTTACCTGTTAAGCGGGTCACGTGTGTCACAGGACCGTCAAGTGCGGGGCAACTATACTGTCGAGCTTCGCCGCACCGGCGCCCTCTCGCCCCTCTGACCCCCATGCGCCGACTCAAGTGGTATCAAGCCGCCCTGCGACAAATCCAGGCCCGCAGACGATTCGTCGCACTCGGCCTCATTTGCATGACACTCGGCATCGCCTCAGCAGAACGGTCAGGCCTCGCCGTGGCTGCGCCCGAGTTGTCCGTCGCGCTTAACTTGGGTCCCAGCGATTTAGGTTGGTTGTTTTCTGCGTTCTCTTGGACTTATGTGGTCGCGCAGATTCCGGCGGGACTATTGGTCGAGCGATTTGGCGTGCGCCCTATCATCGGCAGTGGTTTGGCCATTAGTGCCCTGTGTAGCATGCTGATGGCGTTGGCAGGTGCACCGCAATTACTGACCTATGCGTGGGGTCTCATTCTGATCGCACGGCTGCTGTTGGGTGTATCGCAAAGCCCCTTAGGCGGCAGTTCCGGGATGGTATTGGCGACCTGGTTTCCCAAGCAGGAACGGGGTATCGCCGGTGCCATTTATGCCAGCATGCCCTACTTCGCGATCGCGATTTTCAACCCCTTGTTGGCATGGGTGGTCAACCACTTGGGCTGGGCCATGTCTTTCGTGGTGTTGGCTCTTCTGGGCATGACAGGCTCCGCCATCTGGAGCAGCGTTTTTAGAACACCGCAGCAGCACAAACGCTTGTCGGCCAAAGAGCGACGCCTGTTGATATCAGGGGGCGCGTTGTGGGGCGCCCCCAAAACTGAGCGCACACCAACGGCCTCTCCGCCCAACGAGGATGTGCCCCCAACGCCCGGCAGCAACACGAACAGTTTGGTCAACGACTTGCGTCAGCTGTTTGCGCAGCGCTTGTTTCAGGGCTTGGTGGTGGCACAGTACGCGATTGCATCCATCACGTGGTTTTTCTTGGCTTGGTTCCCGGCCTACTTGGTGCATGACCTCGGCTTGTCATTGGCAGAAGCGGGCGCGCTGTCAGCCTTTCCAGCCATTGGCGGATTTATCGGTGGTACGGTCGCAGGCGTTTTCTCTGACGCCTTGCTGCGGCGCACCCACTCCCTCAGCATTGCGCGTAAAACGCCCGTCTACGTAGGCATGACTTTGGTGATTGCGGGGTTTTTGGCTTGCCTGTTCACGCGTGATCCGACTTGGGTCGCAATCTTCATGACCATTGCCTTTTTCGGCAAGAGCGTCGGCACCATGATCTGGACTTTGGTGAGCGATTTGGCACCTGCCAACCGTGTCGGTTTAACCGGCTCTGTTGTGAATGCTTTTACCAACCTATCAGGCATCATTACCCCTGTGCTGGTCGGTTACGCTGTCGCGCTTTACGGCAACTTCGACCTCGCGTTATGGTTGGTCGCTGGACATGCTGCGCTGGCCATTGCCATGAACCATTGGGTCATGGGTCACCTCCAACGCATGCCCGATCTGCAGAGTCCGAATCCATGACACCCAACCCACCCGATCTGAACCACGCCCCCTTGGGTAAGCGCAGCGATACGCCAGCGCATTACGACCCCTCGTTGCTATTTCCCATGCCACGCAGCATGGCGCGTGACGCGCTCGCTCTGGGACCAACGCTGCCATTTATGGGTGCCGACTTTTGGACGGGCTACGAGCTCGGCTGGCTCAATGCCAAAGGCAAACCCCAAGTCGGAATATTGCAAGTCAGTGTGCCGTGTGAAACACCGTTCATCATCGAGAGCAAGTCTTTCAAGCTCTACCTGAACAGC
>JBMTSM010000067.1:0-8891 GCA_049448275.1 Burkholderiaceae bacterium | reverse complement strand
GCGGGAAGCCAGACCAATTGGCGTTGTGGTTCAACATCATCCGCTGCCGCTCGACTTAGGCCGTAAAGGCGCCGCGATGGAGGCACGCCGACACCTTCGCCATGCGTCCGAGAGTTCCGATGTCGTGATTGCTGACCTCACATGGTCAGATGCCTTAGACGGTAATTGGCTGTTTGATTACGACATTGTCTTAACGCCCGTCTCAATGTCGGGGATTGAAGTCGCGGCGACCATTGGCTTTTTATCAAATCTGCACTGGGTTTTTGAATCGACCGTTCGCACGGCACCGCAATTGGTCATTTGCCCAAGCCGCGTGGACGAGACTGATTCGATCAACAAAATCTTCACCTCACAAACCTTCCCGATCAGCTTCGTTTTAAGCCCCCCCGTTTACAACTACAAAGAAGCTAAATTTCTTTTCAAGAAGGACTACCTCAGCGAGCTAACTGACAACCAAGGTGCAACCTTCAAGGCATTTGCGCAGAGCATCGCTGACGTCGGATTTGCGCACGTGCGCAGCAAAGTGCGACGCAACATCAGCATTGGAAATTTAAGCAAGGTGTCAGGCGATTCGCAGGTCTTGAATCAATTCATGCAGCAACGCACGCAAGCGCAGCCAACGACCCCAGAACCGAGCATACGTACGTTAGTAACGAGCGCTTCAGCGGAAAAAGCAACCCCTACCGAGCCACCCAAAAAATCGAGTTTGTTCAAACGGCTATTTGGTTAGCCTAAGTCAAGACCACGCAAGTACTGTTTAAAGTCGGCCTGCAAATCAACACGGTTCAGCGCGAGGTGAACGGTGGCCTCAAGAAAACCAGCTTGGGTGCCGCAGTCGTATCGTGCGCCGTTGTAGCGATAAGCGTAAACCGATTCATCGCGCATCAGTCCAGCGATGCCATCAGTCAGTTGCAACTCCCCACCGGCGCCCGCGGATTGTTGCCGAATGTGCGCAAACACCGATGGATTCAACACATAGCGCCCCGCGACTGCCAAGGTTGAGGGTGCGACTTCAGGTGCAGGCTTTTCTACCAGGCCCTTGATAACGACCAAGTCACCATTCACACCCTGGGTGTCTACGATGCCATACCGCTTGGTGTCATGTGCAGGTACATCTTGAACCGCCAAAATGCTGCTCCCTACTTTGGCGTAAGCATCGACCATTTGTGCCATAACCGGTGGCTGGCCCAACATCAAATCATCAGCCAGTAGAACCGCGAAAGGCTCGTCGCCCACCAACGGCTCCGCGCATAACACGGCGTGCCCCAAACCCAATGGCCGCGGTTGTCGCACATACACACAGGTCATGTCGTCGGGCTTAATGGCGTGGACCATGGCCAACAAATCATGTTTCTGACTCGCCTCTAACGCACTTTCTAATTCGAATGCAGTGTCAAAGTGGTCTTCGATTGCCCGCTTATGCCGACCCGTGACAAAAATCATTTCGCGAATACCGGCAGCATATGCCTCCTCGACCGCGTATTGGATCAAAGGCTTATCGACCACTGGCAACATTTCCTTGGGGATGGCCATGGTCGCTGGGAGGAATCGGGTACCCATTCCTCCAACGGGGAAAACGGCTTTACGAACGGGCTTCATAGGCGGCTTACTTCAGTGTCTTTCGGTTAATTTAACTTGAAACCGCTGGCGCCGAGCGCCCGCACAACGCCAGCGCCAACGGCGGCACCGAATTGGCGGGCCAGCCGCTCGGCCACATTTTCGCGGCGGGTGTAGTCGATGATCTCAGGGGCATTCACGACCTCGCGAGCGACGTAGTCAAGACCGCCGAGTTGATCGGCCAAGCCCATTTCAACGGCCTGCTGCCCTGTCCAATAGAGACCACTGAAGGTCTCGTCAGTCTCTTGTAACCGCTTACCGCGGCCCGTACGCACCACACCGATGAATTGTTGGTGGATCTCAGTCAACACACCCTGCACATGCGCTTGCTGTTTGGGTGATACAGGGCTGAAGGGATCTAATAAACCTTTGTTCGCGCCGGCGGTCATTAACCGGCGTTCGACGCCCAACTTTTGCATCAACTCAGTGAAGCCAAAACCATCCATCAACACACCGATACTGCCCACAATACTGGCCTTATCGACGAAGATGTCATCGGCGTTCGCAGCGATGTAATAGGCAGCTGACGCACAGGTCTCCTCAACCACCACATACAGCGGCTTTTTATAAAGCGCTTTCAAACGAAGCATTTCGTCGCTGATCAATCCGGCCTGCACGGGGCTGCCGCCCGGGCTATTGATCAGCAAAACGACGGCTTGTGCGCCCTCGTCCTCAAACGCAGCACGCATTGACTGGTTGATATCCTCGGCATTCGCCTCACTGTCAGCGGCGATCTCGCCAGACACGGTGACCACTGCCGTGTGCGGTGTGCTGACCATCGTGGGTTGCCCGACATCACGAAAGGCCCACCAAAAGAGGACGCCGATCAGAGCCAAGAAAGAGAGGAATCGAATCCAACGCCAGCGGCGATTCGCCCGAGATACTTTGACCTGCTCGGTGAGCAGCGCCTTGAGGGCGTCGCGCTCCCATTGCGTGTCGCTTGGTTTGTCCGTTGGCGCGGTGCCATCTGCGTGCGTTGGTTGCGTATCCGACATAGGGGGCGTTCTTTAAAAATTAAAGGGCTGAAGGTTGTATTGTGCCTGCCACCAAATCACACCATCCTGTTCCTGGGTATGAATCAGAACCAACCCACCCCGACAAGGCCCACCGACACAAGCTCCGGTCAGGGGCGCATGCAACGCGCCGTGCGATGCGCACAAGAGCCATTGTCCATCTTGAGAAAAGAAACGATTCGGCTGCCAGTCCATTTCCATCGCGACGTGGCTACACCGATTAACGTAGGCTCTTACCTCATCCTGAAAACGAATGGCAAAGGCACGGCAGGTCTGCCCTTGGTAAACGATATCGAACGGCACAGCCAAACCACCGTTTTCAAGGTCGGTACTGCGACAGAGCGCCTGCCAATCATCTCCCAAGGTCTGCTGCGTCGTGACCATCACATCCTCTATTTCCAGCGCTCAACGGATTCAGGTCCCCAGCAGCCATTGCCGCATCTCGGTGACACTGGCGACGACTGCTTGCGGGTGACAGGCCCTCAGCGCGTGCGCATCGTGTGCGCCATAAGCGACGCCCAGCGCTGCACAGCCCGCCCGATTTGCCATCGTAAGATCATGACTGGTGTCGCCAACCATCAAAACGCGGTCGGGCGGGACACGGGCCGCAGCCATGAGCTCAAACAGCATTTGGGGGTTGGGCTTCCCCGCGGTTTCATCCGCCGTGCGGGAGTCGTCAAAGACCCCTTTGAGGTCCATGGTGCTGAGCACCTCATTCAAACCACTGCGTGACTTGCCCGTCGCCACTGCAAGGCGATAGCCGGCCGCCTTTAAATCCTGTAGCAAGGGAAGCGCGCCGTCAAACAAGGTCAACTCCCCCATTAACTGTGCGAAATGGTGACGGTAACGTTGCCCCAGCGCTGGATAGGCGTCATGCGGGACATCGGGCGCAGCATGGGCGAGCGCTTCCTTCAAACCCAAGCCAATCACATAAGACGCCTGCTCTTTGGTTGGCGTTGGATACCCTAAATCTGCGACGGACCGTTGAATGGCCAGTGTGATCGCCGCAGTGGAGTCGTAAAGGGTTCCGTCCCAGTCGAAGGCAATCAGGTCGTAAGAACGCGGCTGGTTTGTCATAGTGACTATTGTCGCCGAACCGGCCAAAGCTTTTCAGGCATAAAAAAGCCGCCCAAAGGCGGCTTTATCATCGTTTCGGGTGGCTATCAATAGACTCGGTACGTCTCGATGTCACCACCGCTGGCCAAGACCTCAGCCACCCAGCGTGGCTTACGACCAAGGCCACCCGCCCAAGTCTCACCATTTGCATTACGGTATTTCACGACCGCAGGCGCTTTCGCTGCACGGGCCTTGCGCGCACCACCAGAAATTCCCAAGTCGGCGGGGGAAATGCCGAACTCCTTCATTTTTGCTTTGATATCAGCAATCACGCTAGCCAGTTCTTGTTTACGAACCTCTTCAGCTTGTGCCATGAGCGCCTCAGCTTGCGAGACTAATTCTTTGTATGACGCCATTAATTAACTCCTAATTGGGAAAAACAATGATGTGAGTATATATGATTTTATTATTTCCTTAAAGATTTATTAAATAACCGAGAGAATGGCAATTACTTATCTAAAGTATATTAATTTCACATTGCATCACCTTTCGCCCAACTGATCAACTCTTGGGGTAACTCACATTGCAAACGCATGGATTCTCCAGTGCCTGGATGCTTAAAATCCAAACGCCACGCGTGTAAAAACATCCGTTTAAGTCCACGCAGGGCTAGTTGTTTGTTCCAATCGAAATCACCGTATTTATCATCCCCTGCAATGACATAACCTTTTTGACTTAAGTGAACGCGTATTTGATGGGTTCGCCCCGTCTTAATGGTGACCGCCAACAAGCTGCTGCCCGCATTCCCGGTGGCCGACTTTGCGGGATGGTGCTTCAAAACTTTCACAAGGCTGAGGCTTGACATCGCGTTGGGATCGTCCTTGCTAACGGCACGAACACGGCGCTCACCATTTGCGAGAGTAAATTTAGCCAGGGCCGTATCAATGACCTTCAAATTAGCAGGCCACTCGCCTTTAACCAAGGTCAAATAAACCTTACCCGTTTCACGTGCCTTAAATTGGCTCTGTAAAGCTGTCAGTGCCCGTTTCTTTTTGGCAACCAGCAAAATACCGCTGGTCTCGCGGTCTAACCGGTGCACCAATTCAAGAAATGGATGGGCAGGCATTGCACGGCGTAATTGTTCAATGACGCCGAAATTCACACCACTCCCGCCATGAACGGCAACACCCGCTGGTTTATTAATGGCAAGAAAATCCTCATCTTCAAATAACAAGGGGAAATGGCGTGCCGGCACCTGCTCAACTGTTGGCTGCACCGCGGCGGACAAGCGAATGGGGGGTACCCGAATTTGATCACCGATCGCCAATCGAGTGTCGACTTTGCAGCGGGACTTGTTACACCTAACTTCACCCGAACGAATAATGCGGTAAATATGAGTTTTCGGGACGCCTTTTAAATGCCGAATTAAAAAATTGTCCAATCGCTGATCCGCGCCGGCTTCGTCAACGGTGAGATAGAGAATGGCAGCAGTGGTCACCAAAAATCCTTGGGAAAAAAGAAGCACAAGCATCCAAACTCGGCTGGCTACCCTATAATAACCCTTGCACGCAAAGCGTCGACTAAGTGGTTGATTTGTTTATTCGTTTACGAGACCACCCGATAGCCCCGCGTGTTGTGTTGCCACCGTGCTGCGTTAAATGAGCATTCACCGGCCAGCCTGCCCCCGCCTTTTAGGCCTGCGGCCCGCTCCCCTGTTGAAGAATTAACCCAGCCGGAAGCCTGAAACAGGTCATGCAAACGCAAGCGAAGGAATACCCTATCGACCAGCAGCTCCGTAGCCGCTGGTTGAGGTAAGTACCGCGGCTTGGCGCCCACAGAGCGTCCAAGCGTGCTACCTACCACGCGCCTATGCGCAAGCCAACTTGCAACCCGCTCCACAATGCGCGGTTCAGACAACTTGACGCTCTCCGGCAGTTCCACCCCCGTTTGTATTGCCTGCTTGGGCTGAGGCTTTGGACCCGTTTGGGTCAAACTCTTGCCTATAAAGGACGTGCATCATGAAACGGATGCTTATCAACGCGACTCAAACCGAGGAGCGCCGCCTGGCCATTGTCGAAGGCCAAAAATTACTCGACTACGAAATCGAAATTGAAGGACGCGAACAACGCAAAGGTAATATTTACCAAGCAGTCGTGACGCGTGTCGAGCCCTCACTCGAAGCCTGCTTTGTCGACTACGGCGAAGACCGCCACGGTTTTTTGCCTTTCAAAGAAATATCAAAACAATACTTCGCATCTAACGTTTCCGTTAGCCAAGCCCGAATTCAAGATGTGATTAAAGAGGGCCAAACCCTCTTGGTGCAGGTCGAGAAAGAAGAGCGTGGTAACAAAGGGGCCGCCCTCACCACTTTCATCAGTCTGGCTGGGCGTTACGTCGTACTGATGCCCAATAACCCCCGCGGTGGCGGTGTGAGCCGACGCATCGAGGGCGAGGACCGTCAAGACCTCAAGGCTGCGCTCGACCAGCTCGAGTATCCCAACGGGATGAGCATCATTGCGCGTACCGCGGGTATCGGCCGTGACCCCGAGGAATTGCAATGGGACCTCAACTACCTCCTGAAGTTGTGGTCTGCCGTCGCAGGTGCGGCAACGACCAACAAAGAAGCGTTTCTGATTTATCAGGAGTCAAGCTTGGTGATTCGCGCCATCCGTGACTACTTCAACAGCGAAATCGGTGAGATCCTCATCGACACGGACGACATCTACGAGCAGGCGCACCAGTTCATGAACTATGTGATGCCTGAGCACGGGCATCGTGTGAAGCGGTATCGCGATGATGCGCCCCTGTTCTCGCGCTTCCAGATCGAACACCAGATTGAGTCTGCGTACGCGCGGACCGTGCAGCTGCCCAGCGGTGGCGCCATCGTTATTGATCACACTGAAGCGCTGGTATCGGTCGACGTGAACTCTGCGCGCGCCATCAAAGGCGGCGCCATCGAAGAGACCGCGACCCGCACCAACTTGGAGGCTGCTGAGGAAGTCGCTCGCCAAGCGCGCCTGCGCGACTTGGCAGGTCTCATCGTGATTGACTTCATCGACATGGAGGAGTCGCGTAATCGTCGCGAAGTTGAAAATCGCCTGCGCGATGCACTTCGTCAGGATCGTGCCCGTGTTCAGTTTGGTTCCATCAGTAAGTTTGGCTTACTGGAAATGAGCCGTCAGCGGTTGCGCCCTGCGCTGAGCGAAGGTGCATCGATCCCCTGCCCTCGCTGCGGTGGCTCGGGTCACATCCGCGATACGGAGAGCTCGGCTCTACAAATTCTGCGTGTGATTCAAGAAGAGTCCATGAAGGACAATACCGCTGCAGTGTTGGTGCAAGTACCCGTCGAAGTGGCGAGCTTCTTGTTGAATGAGAAACGAACTGAAATCACTAAGATTGAACTGCAACAACGCATTCACGTCTTGTTGGTGCCGAACAAGTCACTCGACACACCGCTCTACAAATTGGAGCGTCTCAAGCACGACGATGCCCGCCTCGATAACTTGCAAGCCAGCTACACACTGGCTGAAGAGGTCGATGACCCGACCACCTTTACCCGTCGCAGCCAAGAACGTAGCAACAAGCAAGAGCCATTGATTAAAGGTATCCTGCGCGACGCACCAATGCCAACACCCGCCGCCAAAGCAGAAGCCAAACCAGCGAAAGGCGAAAAGGCAGCGCCCGCAGCCACTACTCCGAGCACTGGCGGCTTCTTTGCTTGGATCAAATCGCTACTCGGCTTGGGTGAGACCAAAGCCGCAAACGATAAAGCCGCGACCAGCGAAACGCAAAAGCGTGGTGAACGCAACGGCCGCGGTCGTCAATCAGATCGTCCCGCACGCGATGGCGATGCCAAGCGCCAGACGCGGGGCGGTCGTAATCGCAATGGAGGCAACCGGAATGCCGATGCTGCAGGCGAAGAGCGCGCACCACGTGCAGAGCGGACTGAGCGGTCAGAGCCAAAAGGTGAGCGCAGCGAACGCAATGGTCGTGGGCGCCGTAACGGCCGCAACGAGCAAAGCCGCGATGATGCAACCGCCACCGACATCGATGTAATCGCCAGCGCCGATGGTGAGACGACCGAAGCCAAACCACGCAATCCGCGTCGCGAGCGTGGTGAGCGCGGCGGACGTCGCAACGGCGCCTCGAACGCCCGCTCTGAGACCTCCACTGAAAACAATGCTGACCCGTCAGCGGCTGGAAGCCAGGAGAACCACGAATCCATCGTCACGGCCAGCGCTGCGAACGAGGCGCCGAGCTACAGCTACTTTGATCGCGCCGCGACGACCAATGCTGACCAAGCAGCGGCCGCAACTGCAGATCAAGCGGTGGCAGCTGATGTGACGAGTACCGACGGCGTAACCGCTGACACGCAGACCAATGAACGCCAGCCACGGGAGTCCCGTCGTAGTCGTGACCGCTACGGTCGCGATCGCCGTCGCCGCCAAGACGATAACGAGGGTGCAACGGATACCGGCATCGCCGGCCCTGCAGAGACAGTCGAGCCAGCCTCAGCCGTCGCGTCAATCAGCATTCCTGCCACACCGATCGAGGTAACAGGGGAGCCCGCCGCAGCCACCAGCGCGCCAGCATTGGCGGAGGCAGCCACGGTCGGCGGTATGCCGCGCGTTCAGCCTTACCAGCTATCGGTCTCGGATTTGGAGGCAGTTGCAAGCCAGTCTGGTCTCATCTGGGTCAATTCTGACGCTGAGAAGATTGCCAAAGTTCAGGCCGCAATTGCAGCTGAGCCCGCGCCCGTCCACGTGCCACGTGAGCGAGTTCCCGCGGCAGTGGTTGACCACGGTCCTTTGATCCTTGTCGAAACCAAGCGCGATTTGAGCCAAATGCAAATGCCATTTGATTCACAGGCCTCAAACCCGCAGTAACACGTGCTGGGTAAAAAAAGCCGCACTGGGTGCGGCTTTTTTATGGACTGTTCGTTCGGCTCGGCGGCTATTTGTCGGTCAACAAAGCCTGCCAGCCCGTCAGACCTAATTCCCGCAGCACACGCTGGTTGCGCAGGGGTATGGCGTCAGTATCGCCATAAGCATCGATCGCTTGGCTGAGGCTGTCTTCGCGCAGCAAATGCAACATCGGAAATGGCGAACGGTTGGTGTAATGGCTCATGTCGTCAGGCGCTTCACCTTCGAATAAAAATTCAGGGTGAAACGCAACCACCTGAAATTCGCCTACCGCGTCATGCTC
>JBMTSM010000066.1:0-8916 GCA_049448275.1 Burkholderiaceae bacterium | reverse complement strand
TGCGATACGGCTATGAAGCACCTGGGCCATATCGATATTTTGGTGAACAACGCCGGTGCAGCGTGGGGTGCGCCCGCTGAGGACCACCCGCTGGAAGCATGGGATAAGGTGATGAACCTGAACATACGAGGTTACTTCCTGCTGAGCCAATTGGTGGCAAAGCAGAGCATGATTCCTCGCCAGTCAGGCCGCATCATTAACCTGGCCTCCATCGCGGGTTTGGGCGGTAACCCAGAAGACATGCAGACCATCGCCTACAACACCTCCAAGGGCGCGGTGTTGAACTTCACCCGCGCGCTGGCGGCGGAGTGGGGACGTTTGAACATCACAGTCAACGCCATTTGTCCGGGCTTTTTCCCGAGCAAAATGACCAAGGGCACTCTGGAGCATATGGGTGTTGAACGCTTGAAAGCGGGCGCTCCGCTGAAGCGGTTGGGTGATGACGAGGACTTAAAAGGCATTTGCCTGCTGTTCGCCAGCGACGCCGGCAAACACATCACAGGCCAATGGCTGGCGGTTGATGGCGGCGTCAGCGTCGTGGTCGCGGGCTGATGGAATTTCCAACCCCTATTCCTTTTGTAGACCTCTTAGGTTTCAAGCTGGTGCACATGCGTGACGGGACCAGTTGCTTGACCTACGATCCGGAAGCGGCACATCTCAACTCGTTTCAAGTCACCCACGGAGGCGCCAGCATGACGTTGCTGGATGTCACGATGGCGCACGCTGCTCGTAGCCTCAACGAGGCGATGGGCGTCGTGACTGTCGAGATGAAAACCGCCTTCATGCAACCGGCAAAAGGTCAGCTCACCGCTGAGGGCAAAGTGTTGCATCGCACCGCGACGCTCGCCTTCACAGAGGGCACGATACGTGATGCCAATGGACGTCTCTGCGTACACGCAACAGGCACCTTCAAGTACCTGCCGCGTCTGGCCAATGCCGACCGGCAGGTGCACCCACTCAGCACCATGAAAGGTGGCTAGCAATGCCCATCAACCAACAAATCATCCTCAAGTCTCGTCCACAGGGCAAAGCGACCGTTGACAACTTTGAAATGCGCGATGTTACGGTGCCCGTCATCAAAGCGGGGCAGGTGTTGGTGCGTCACCAGTTTTTAAGCCTCGATCCCTACATGCGGGGTCGCATGAACGAGGGCAAGAGTTACGCGGCGGCGCAGCCCTTAGACAGCGTCATGATCGGCGGGACGGTCGGTGTGGTGGAGGCCAGCGCCCATGAAAACTTCCAACCTGGCGATACGGTAGTTGGCATGGGCGGGTGGCAAACCTACAGCGTGGTCGACGCCAACGAGCCCGGTGCGATTCGCAAAGTCAGCACCAGCCATGTTCCCGCAAGTGCCTACTTGGGGCCAGTAGGCATGCCCGGCGTGACCGGATGGATGGGGCTGACGCAGATCTGCAAGCCTAAAGCCGGCGAGACGCTGGTGGTCAGCGCTGCGAGCGGCGCGGTCGGTTCGGTCGTCGGCCAGCTGGGTAAGTCCATGGGGTGCCGCGTCGTTGGCATAGCCGGCGGTGCTGAAAAATGCCGTTACGTCACCCAAGACCTGGGGTTTGATGCCTGTATCGACTACAAAGCACACGCGGATAGCAGGTCACTTTATGGTGCTCTGAAAGCTGCCACACCTGATGGCGTCGATGCCTATTTCGAAAATGTAGGCGGCGTCATCATGGATACCGTTCTGGCACGTACCAACCCGTTTGCGCGGATCGCGGTGTGCGGCTTGATCGCTGGCTACGACGGTGCACCATTACCGATGAATAACGCGGCCTTGATTCTGGTGAATCGACTGACGATTCAAGGCTTTATCGTGAGCGAGCGAATGGACCTGTGGCCAGAAGCGCTCAAAACGTTGGGCGAGCAGGTGGCCAAAGGGAAACTGGTCTACCGGGAGACGATTACCGAGGGCTTGGCCAATGCGCCTGAGGCGTTTCTGGGCTTGCTCAAAGGGCACAACTTTGGCAAACAATTGGTCCGTATCTCAGCTTAAGGGAAACCCATGCAATCCTTCCAAGGAAAAACAGCCGTCTTGACAGGTGCAGGCTCGGGCTTTGGCTTGGCCTGTGCGCACCGCGCGGCGGCGCTCGGCATGAACCTCGTTTTGATCGACGTCCAAGCCGATGCACTGTCAGCGGCTTCGGCGGCACTTTCACCAACGGGTGTAGCGGTCATGACTGCGGTCACTGATGTAGCCGATGCGGCGGCGATGGATCGCTTGGCCGATGACGTGATGGAGCGATTCGGTGCCCCGCACCTCGTGTTCAACAACGCCGGCGTAGGCACCAGCGGCCTGTTGTGGGAGGCCACCACCGCGGAGTGGGATTGGGTGATGGGCGTGAATGTGTGGGGCGTGATCCATGGGGTGAGGGTATTCACACCACGGATGCTCGAGGCCGCCAAAGGCGACCCGACCTACCAAGGGCATATCGTCAACACCGCCAGCATGGCTGGGCTTTTGACGCCGCCTAACATGGGGGTCTACAACGTGTCCAAACACGCGGTTGTCGCCCTGACCGAATCGCTTTACCAAGACCTGTGCTTGGTCACCGATCAGGTCAGTGCCAGTGTGCTGTGTCCGTATTTTGTGCCGACAGGCATCAGTCAAAGCGGGCGCAACCAACCACAAGCGTTGGCGGATACCGAATTGACCGCCAGTAAAAAGATTGGGCAGGCCATGCTCAACAAGGCTGTGCAGTCTGGCAAGGTCAGTGCGCAAACCGTGGCCGAGTTGGTGTTCGACGCGGTGCGCGATAACCAGTTCTACATTTACAGCCATCCGCAGGCGTTATCGGCGGTCGAGACCCGGTTAAAAGCGATTGTCAACCAGAAGCAACCCCCAGACCCGTTTGCGGAGCGTCCGCAGATTGGCGAAAATCTGAAGCAGGCACTTCGGGGGGGCTGACGCGGTTAACATGGCGGGTTGCCTGTTAACCGTTTGTTATTGCCTTCGCTATGTCTGACATCGTCGCGCGCCTTGCGCAAGAGCTGAATATTCGTCCCGCACAAGCCATTGCGGCTGTGGCCCTACTTGATGACGGCGCGACCGTCCCCTTCATTGCCCGCTATCGCAAAGAAGCGACGGACGGGTTAGACGACATTCAATTGCGTGAGTTAGAAGCCCGGCTGTTTTATCTGCGGGAATTGGCTGAGCGCCGTGAGACCATTCTCAAAAGTATCGACGACCAGGGTAAATTGACCGACGTCCTGCGCGAGGCGATTTTTGCCGCAGAGACCAAGCAAGCCCTCGAGGATATTTACCTACCTTACAAACCACGGCGCCGGACGAAAGGGCAGATGGCCATTGAGGCGGGCCTGCTCCCTCTGGCCACACAACTCTTTGCTGACCCCACACTCGACCCCCACGCCACAGCGACCGCCTTCTTGGTGACCGAACGCGCGGAGGGCGACCCTGACTTCAGTACCACCGGCGCCGTTCTCGATGGTGTACGCGATATTCTGAGCGAGCAATGGGCCGAAGATGCCGTGTTGCTGAATGCCATGCGGGAATGGCTGTGGGATGCCGGCTACTTTCAGAGCAAGTTGGCGTCTGGCCAAAATGAAACCAATCCAGACACCGCTAAGTTTCGAGATTATTTCGATTACCAAGAACCCATCAAACAGGTGCCGTCGCACCGCGCACTGGCCGTTTTTAGGGGCCGCAGCCTGAATCTGCTGGATGCAAAATTGGTGCTCGATGAAGTGCTCGAACCCGGTGTCCCCAGCATTGCCGAGGGTTACATTGCCAAGCACGTGGGTTGGCGCCATCAGGGCCGCCCGTCGGATGATTTGCTGCGCCGAACGGTCACATGGACCTGGAAAGTCAAGCTGAGCTTGTCCCTTGAACGCGACTTGTTCAACCGCCTGCGTGAGTCGGCAGAGCAGGTCGCGATCAAAGTATTTGGGAACAACTTGCGCGACCTGTTGTTGGCTGCACCTGCCGGTAACAAGGCCGTCATGGGCTTAGACCCCGGTATCCGCACCGGGGTGAAGGTTGCGGTGGTGGATGGTACGGGTAAGCTGGTTGCCACAGAAACCGTCTACCCGCATGAGCCCCGAAAAGATTGGGACGGCGCACGCCACGCGCTCACGGCACTCTGCACAAAATACGGTGTGGCATTGATTGCGATCGGAAATGGCACAGCAAGTCGTGAGACAGACAAGCTGGCGGCCGATGTGATCAAACAGCTTGAAAAGGCGTCAGCGCCAGGCTTGGTGCAAAAGCTCGTGGTGAGCGAGGCGGGCGCATCAATCTACAGCGCCAGTGCCTTCGCGAGCCAAGAGTTACCCGATGTCGATGTCAGCTTGCGCGGCGCTGTCAGCATTGCACGGCGCGTGCAGGACCCATTGGCCGAACTGGTCAAGATTGACCCCAAGTCGATTGGCGTCGGGCAGTATCAACATGACGTCAATCAAACCGATCTGGCCAAGCAACTTGAGGCTGTAGTCGAGGACTGTGTGAATGCGGTGGGTGTTGACCTCAATACCGCCAGCGTGCCGCTACTCAGCCGTGTGTCGGGGTTGAGCCCAACCGTTGCCAAAGCGTTGGTGCGATGGCGCGATACGCATGGCGCGTTTGCATCGCGCGACCAGTTGATGCAAGTCAGTGGCTTGGGCCCTAAAACGTATGAACAGAGCGCGGGTTTTCTGCGCATTCGGGATGGTCAAAACCCGCTCGACATGACGGGCGTGCATCCCGAGACCTATCCTGTCGTTGAACGCCTGTTGAAAAACACGGGCCTATCGATAGATGCCCTCATTGGACAACAAAGCGTCCTGCGTCAGGTGAAACCAGAGACGCTTACCACCGACCAGTTCGGTGTGGTCACGGTGCAAGATATCTTGCTTGAGCTCGAAAAACCGGGTCGTGATCCCCGACCCGATTTTCAAGTTGCCCGCTTCAATGATGGCGTTGAAGACATCAACGACTTAGTGGCTGGCATGGTGCTTGAAGGGACGGTCAGTAATGTGGCTGCCTTCGGCGCGTTCATCGACATCGGTGTTCACCAAGACGGCTTGGTTCACGTCAGTCAACTGAGCAACCGCTTTGTCAGCCATGCACACGAGGTCGTGAAAGCCGGTGATATCGTGAAGGTGAAAGTGGTGGAGGTGGATGTGGCGCGCAAGCGTATCAGCCTGACCATGCGCCTTGATGCACCAGCGCCGCAAAAAGGGGTTGCTCCGGCTGACAACCGATTCCAGCACGCGGACCGCAACCAGCAGCGCCGAGCGGATAAGGCATCGGATCGCTCAACGCAGGCGCCATCTGCCATGGCGAATGCATTTTCTAAACTACAACAGCTGCAAACCAAGCGCTGATCTCGCACCGAACTCCTGAAGGATTTACCCATGTATCTCGCAAACGCCGATCGCTATGACGGCCGCATGCCTTACCGGACCTGTGGCAGCAGCGGTTTACGCCTGCCCGCCATCACCCTGGGCTTATGGCACAACTTCGGTGACAGCACGCCGTTACAGACACAGCGTGAAATGCTGATTACCGCCTTTGACGCGGGGATCACGCACTTCGACCTGGCCAACAACTATGGTCCACCAGCAGGTAGTGCAGAGATCAATTTTGGTGCACACTTGCGCCGCGATTTCAAACCCTACCGTGATGAGTTAATCATCTCCAGCAAAGCGGGTTGGGACATGTGGCCTGGCCCCTACGGCAGTGGTGGTGGTTCGCGCAAGTACCTGTTAGCCAGCCTCGACCAGAGCCTGCAGCGCATGGGTTTGGACTATGTCGATATTTTTTACTCGCATCGTTTCGATCCAGACACACCCCTTGAAGAAACCATGGGTGCGCTTGCAACGGCTGTCCAGCAGGGCAAGGCCTTGTATGTGGGCATCTCAAGTTACTCAGCCAAAAAGACGGCCGAGGCGTCCAAGCTGTTGCGTGCCATGGGCATTCCCTGTTTGATTCACCAACCGTCATACAGCCTGCTCAACCGCTGGATTGAAGCCGAGTTAATGGACACACTACAGGCCGAAGGTATGGGCTGCATTGCATTCAGCCCGCTGGCGCAGGGCTTGTTGACCGACCGCTATTTGAACGGTGTCCCCGCCGACTCTCGAATGAATCGGCCAGGCGGTCAATCCCTGAAAGTCGATCACGTATCGCCTGAAAACGTGGCTCGGATCAAAGGCCTCAACCACATCGCCGCCCAACGGGGACAAACCCTGGCGCAAATGGCTGTGGCCTGGGTACTCCGCGATCCGCGCGTCACATCCGCCCTCATCGGCGCCAGCAAACCCGCGCAAGTCTCAGAGCTGGTCGGTGCAGTGAAGAACCTGAATTTCGATGCCGCAACGTTATCGGCCATCGACGAATTAGCCGTTGACGGTGGTGTCAACCTCTGGCAGAAGCCCTCAACCGACCAACGACCGTGAGGGCGCAGACCTGATGCGCGCACTCACCATTTACGCGGGTACGGATGCCCTTCGGCACATTCGTAGGCGCGGTCTGAATGCCGCTGACGTCCACGCCGTGCCCGCTGCGGCGGGCGGTCCAAAAGGTCTCATCCTGACGCGCCTAGACCAATTTATTTTTGGTGAATGGCTAAAAGACGCGGCGCACCCGATCCATCTGATAGGCGCATCCATCGGCGCGTGGCGCATGGCAACGGGTTGTATGGCAGACCCCGTCGCCGGCTTCAAACGCCTGGAGCATGACTACATTCGCCAGCGTTTTGACCCGCCGCCAGGCCGAGCAAGACTGTCATCTACAGAAATAAGCGCACGTTTCACGAACAGCCTGCAATCGTTTTATGGCGACCATGTCGAGACGGTGCTGGATAACCCGCGATACCACCTGCACTTCATGACAAGCCGAGGCAGAGGCCTGCTGCGGCGCGATACGCCATGGCGCACGTCCATCGGCTATGCCGGTGCTTATCTGTTCAATGCCGCTGCGCGTCGAAATTTGGGTGCTTGGCTCGAACGGGTGGTGTTCTCAACGCACCCGACATTACCGTTTGGTACCCAAGACATCAAAACCACCGCGTGCCGACTAACGACAAAGAACTTCCTCCCTGCGTTGCAAGCCAGTTGCGCGATCCCATTTGTTTTAGATGCCGTTCACGACATTGAAGGTGGGCCACGCGGTGCCTACTGGGATGGGGGTATCACCGACTATCACCTGCACTTGGATTACAAAGTACCCGTGGATGGCGTGGTGTTGTACCCGCACTTTCAACAGGCCGTCGTACCCGGCTGGCTGGACAAGGCATTGAAATGGCGCCACGGCTACACAGATGCCCTCAGCCAAATGGTGGTGCTTGCACCCAACCCCGAGTGGGTCAAGACTTTGCCCAACGGCAAGTTACCCGACCGACGAGACTTCAACCATTACGAGAGCGACTTTGATGGTCGTGTGAGCGTCTGGCAACGGGCAGCCGACGAAAGCCAACGGCTGGCCGATGAATGGGCGCAATGGCTGGACTCCCCCGACCCCAGCCAAGTGCACGCCTTGTAATCACATCGCAGCGTTCAACATTGCCGTGTAGTCTTCCTGCGTGGCCAAACGCGGGTTCATCGCGTGACAGTGGTCTGCCATGGCGCCCTTAATGATGGCAGGGAAATCAGCAGCGGTGACCCCCAACGCGGCCAAACCTGTGGGCAAATTCAGGCGGGCGTTCATCGCCGTCACCGCGTTGGCAACGGCCTCTGCAGCGGCATTGTTGTCAGGGATATCACCCAGCCCCATGGCATAGGCCATGCGCGACATGCGGTGCTCGGCCTGAATGCTGGCTGCACCCGCGTTGAAACGAATAACCGCCGGCAAAAACAAGGCATTCAAGGTCCCGTGATGCAAACGCGGGTTGACGCCGCCCAAGCTGTGGCTGAGGCTGTGCACACAGCCGAGCCCTTTTTGGAACGCCATGGCGCCCTGTACCGATGCGCTCATCATGGCCAAACGGGCTGCGCGGTCGCTGCCATCGGCGGTAGCCTTCTCGATGTGCTTCCAGCCTCGCGCCAACCCATCGAGCGCGATACCGTCTGCCGGCGGGTTGTATGGCGGTGCCATGAAGGTTTCCATGCAGTGTGCAATCGCATCCATACCCGTGGCGGCGGTGAGTGCGGGTGGCAGATTGAGCGTCAATTCGGGGTCGCAAATGGCCACTTTGGGCACCAAAGACCAGCTGTGGAAACCCAGCTTGCGACCGTCATCCACGATAATGATGGCGCCTCGAGCGACCTCGCTACCGGTGCCAGACGTGGTGGGAACCGCAATCAGCGGCGCCACTGCCGGCGTGATTTTGGGAGACCCACCCTCAATCGTCGCGTAAGTCTTAAGGGGGCCGTCATGCGCGACCGCAATCGCGACGCCCTTGCCGCAATCCATGCTAGAGCCGCCCCCTAAGGCAATCAGGCCATCGCATTTCGCGTCCTTGTAAATCGCCGTTGCAGCTCGCACGGCCGCTTCCGTCGGATTACTTGGCGTTTCCGCATAGACCGCATGCGGCAGATCACCCAGTGCACTGACCGCGTGCTGTAACAAGCCAGCAGCCTTGATACCGGCGTCCGTCACGATCAAGGGACGTTTAATCCCATGCGCACGACACGCATCCGGTAATTTGGCGATGGCGCCAAATTCAATTTCGATGTCGGTAATGTACTTAATTAATGCCATGTCGGTCTCTCCAGGACGTCTATATTCGCGTGCTCTTCGCACACTATGCCGCCCGTTGTAGCATGCTTTTTTGAGTTTGCGCGTCGGCTCAGACTCCATCGTGACACCCAACCAGCCGTTAAGCTATCGGTTGTATCTGAGGCTCACCCGAATGCTAACCCAACAAATCGCAACCCTCATTGAGCGCATCGCGCAGGCTGGCCAGCCTCCCATGCACACACTGACCGCACAAGCCGCGCGCGCGTTTTACGAAAAAGCGGGCACCATCTTGG
>JBMTSM010000065.1:0-8925 GCA_049448275.1 Burkholderiaceae bacterium | reverse complement strand
TGGTGATACTTCACATCACCACTGGGCAAATCTTCAGGCGCGGTGTGGTCGAATTCGGCAAACAGGTTTTTGGGCATTTTGCCCAAGGTGTTAACCAACACGTTGAGACGGCCTCGGTGAGCCATACCAATCACGATTTCTTGAACGCCTTTTTCTCCCGCACGGATGATCAGCTCGTCCATACACGCGATGAAACTCTCACCGCCCTCCAGTGAGAAGCGCTTTTGGCCAACGTATTTTGTGTGCAGGAAGCGCTCCAAGCCTTCGGCAGCCGTCAGACGGCCGAGGATGTGCACCTTTTGCTCGCCAGACAGTACCGCCTTGCTGCGGCTACTTTCCAGCTTTTCTTGCCACCAACGCTTTTGCGTTTGGTCGGTGATATACATGTACTCAGCGCCCATGGTGCCGCAGTAGGTTTCACGCAGGGCATTGAGCAACTCGCGCAGCGACATCGTTTCTTTGCCAAAAAACGTGTTGCTGGTGTTGAAGATGGTTTCTTGGTCAGCGTCGGTTAAACCGTAAAACGCGGGGTCAAGCTCAGGGATGTCCTCACGCGCGGTGTTCTTGAGTGGGTCAAGATCGGCCCATCGGGCACCGACGTTGCGATACGCGGCAATCAACTGCTGGACGGCGACGCGCTTTCGACCCATTTCAGAGTCCGGGTTGCTTTGAACGACCTTCGTTGTGCCCTGCTTCGCCATCTCTGCAAACGCATTGATAACGGGCATGTGGGGCAAGTCGCGGTTATCTGAACCATCAACGGCGGGGACGTTTTGTAGCGCGTCAAAATAACTGCGCCATTCGTCGGGAACACCACTGGGGTTGTTGAGATAGTTCTCGTACATTTCCTCTACGTACGGTGCGTTACCGCCGAAAAGGTACGAGTTGCCGTTAAAGGCGAAGTAGACGCTGTTCGTCTCGCTCATTATTTCGCTGACCTCCGTTTTCCTCAGGAAAACATAAGTTGGGTAAAAAAACCTCCCGCGACACGGCTTAACCGGTTAGCGGATGCGACAGTGACAAGGAAGGGTCGTTGTGCAGGTCGAATTGTGCCAGTTAATGAGGCATAGACCTAGCAATTCGCGCGAGAAAAACGCTTTTTGTTGTGAATTAGTAAGCGCGGGGCAACAGCCTTTGATCGGTGGGGACGTCGTTTGGCGAGTCCATCTCGATGGCTATTTGTGTACAGACCGAACGGCAAAGTGTGACGGCTTGCTCGCTCTGAACCCGGTAAATCACCTGCGTGCCTTGCTTGCGTTTAGCCAACACCCCGCATCGGTAAAGAACATTGAGATGCTGTGACAAATTGGGTTGGGTGGTGTCAATCTCTTCAAGCATTTGACTCACCGACTTCTCTTCGTTGCACAGCGCACTCAAGATGCGCAGGCGCATCGGCGTTGACAGCACGCTGAACAATTCAGCGGCCAGCTCAAACACCCGCGCGCCTTCCGGAGACTCCCCAGGGGCGCTGGACGCAGTTTGCTTTGCCTTTACATCATTCATGCGTGAGGTCGAATATAGTGATTCACGAACACATCATAGCCCGCGTCACTGAAAACCTCAACTGCGATCAGCCAGCGACTAAACTCTTAATTTGGGCCAAAGCACTGGGGTCGTCCATGGTGGTTAAATCGCCGGGATCGCGCTGCTCGCAAACCGCCTGAATGGCGCGACGCAACAATTTACCGCTCCGGGTTTTGGGCAGCAAGGAGACGAATCGAATCCGCGCTGGCCGGGCCACCGCACCCAATTGCTCGTCTACCACCTTCATCAACTCGCCCTCAAGCTTGAGCTTGTCAGCGTCCGTTGCATAGGCTGCGGCATCCTTCAACACCGCGAAAGCCATGGCGACCTGGCCCTTTAGTTTGTCCTCCACACCCACGACCGCGACCTCCATGATGGCTTTGTGGCTGGCAATGCTCTCTTCAATTTCGCGCGTACCTAACCGGTGTCCCGCGACGTTGATCACGTCATCGGTGCGCCCCAAGATGAAGTAGTAGCCAGACTCGTCACGGATACCCCAGTCGAAGGTGCTGTAGATGAGCCGACCAGGGATACTCTCCCAGTAAGTCTTTACAAAACGGGCATCGTCCTGCCAGACCGTTTGCATGCACCCCGGCGGTAAAGGTCCCTCAATGGCGACAACCCCTTTGGTGTTAGGCGTCGTGATGTCTTGGGCGGTACGCTCATCAATGACTTTCACGTTGTAACCGCACATCGCGACGCCTGGGCTGCCAAACTTGGTCCTTTGAGGTTCAATCCCATTTGCCAAGCTGAGAATCGGCCAACCGGTCTCGGTTTGCCAGTAGTTGTCGATGATGGGTTTACCCAACTCTTCAGAGATCCAACGCGCGGTGGGCTCGTCCAGGGGTTCGCCAGCCAAAAACAAGGCTTTCAAACTCGACAGGTCAGCGTCTTTGATAAATTTAGAGTCGTATTTTTTGAGTACACGCACTGCCGTCGGTGCACTGAACATCACCGAGACGCGGTACTTCTCGACCATCTGCCACCAGATGCCCGCATCTGGGCGAATCGGCAAGCCTTCGTACATCACCGTCGCCATACCCGCAATCAAGGGCCCATAAATGATGTAAGAGTGCCCAACGACCCAGCCGATATCGCTGGTCGAAAAGTACGTCTCGCCCGCTTGCCCCATGAATATGTGTTTGATGCTGGCGGCGAGCGCAACCGCGTATCCCCCCGTATCGCGCTGCACGCCTTTGGGTTTACCGGTGGTGCCGCTGGTGTAGAGGATATAGCTCGGATCGGTGGCAGCCATCGGTTCGCAGGGTACCGTCTCGCCGCGATGGGCCTCAGCCGCCGTCGCGTAATCGATGTCTCGCCCAGTCGCCATGGGCATATCAGACAAGCCACGGTTTACGAGCACTACCGATGTGGGTTGGTGCTTGGCAATACGCAGGGCCTCATCTAGCAGGGGCTTATAAGGGACCACTTTGCCGCCGCGCGAGCCCGCGTCCGCACTCACGATGGCCTTCGGGGTGCAGTCGTCGATGCGGCTGGCAAGGCTGACGCTCGCGAAGCCCCCAAACACAACCGAGTGAATGGCACCGATTCGGGCGCAGGCCAACATCGCGAATGCCGCCTCCGGGATCATGGGCATGTAGATCAAAACCCGGTCCCCTTTCGCTACGCCCTGCGCCTTCAGGACAGCTGCCATGGTTTGGACCTCGTCGCGCAATTCGCGAAAGCTGTAGGTTCGCTCGGTGTCAGTTTCTGTCGATACAAATATCAGGGCGGCGTCATCGGGGCGGTGCGCGGCGTGACGGTCTACAGCGTTGTGACATAAGTTAGTTTCACCCCCCACGAACCATTTGGCGAACGGCGGATTGCTGTAATCGCAAACAGTGTCGAAAGGTTTTGACCATTCAATCAAGTCAGCCTGCTCACGCCAAAAGGCTTCGGGCTGCTCAATTGATGCGCGGTAAACCGATTCAAAATTTTTCGAAACTGACATAGATTCCCTCATCTGCGTTACGCGGTCCCAGATCGTCTAGGCCACGGCGATCAAACCGAATTCATAATTATGAATAATAGCCTTGCGTCACCCTGACGACGACCAAACTACGCTGCTTTGATGTAGCCGAGCGCCGCTGCAAAGTCAGGGTGATCGGCACCACCCAACCACTCAAAGGCGGCCATCTCGGCGGTTACCAGTTCAACGCCATTACCCGCTAAACGGTCGAATGCGGCGTCCGAATCACGCGTCTGGCGTGAACCACAGGCATCGCTTACCACCCACACTTCAAACTCGTTGGCCAACAAATCAAGTGCTGTTTGAAGCACGCAGACATGGGCTTCGACACCCGCCAGGACGATTAGGGGACGGGCGGGTGCTGAGGGCTCCACTGCGGCTGGCTTGCGCAAATGCTTGGGTAGGCTCCGCGCATTTTTACCCTGAGCGGGTGACGTCGCTTGCGGCGGCTGCAAGACGTCAATCAATCCATCTGCGCAGGCATTAAACGCCAGTTTATCCAGGGGTGGCGGCACCAACGCCGCCAACTCCGGTACAAACGGGCCCAGCGCCTCAGCGCGTTGGGTGGTGGCCCACACCGGTATAGCCATGAGGTGCGCCATTTGCGCCAACAACCGCGCTTTGCGGATCACCCGAGCCTCATCTTGTATGGCGGGCATCAGTTTGACTTGGTAATCCACAAGCACCAATTGGCATTGATCGGGGTCGAGTAACACAGCGCATCCTTTTTTAGCGTTCGTCGATAGATAGAGGTTATCTGTACAACCGTCATTGTCATCCAGAAGCCAGCCGACGCCCACCGCCATAAAACACTTAAATTTACCACCGTAAGCTACTGATATAGTTGACTTTTATTCAATATCCGTTAAGCTCCACCGCATGCGGTTCCCTGCGCGCTCTCCCTGCCTCATTCCAGCATCCAAGATCCTGCTGGGGCTGGCATGTGCTTGCCTGTTGTCGATACCGGCAGCGGCTAAAGAGACGCCTGCCGAAAAGGGTGCCGATGCGTTGACCCAGTTCTTAACCGATCGTGGCCTGGCAATGCCATGGGGCGCAGATACACAGAAAGCACTGAGCCTGTCGACCCAGCTCTCACTGAATGCCATGGGCCTCATTGGTGTCCCCTACATTTGGGGCGGCGCGAAAACCACGGTTGGGCTGGATTGCAGTGGTCTGGTTCAGTCCGTTTACCAGCAAACAGCAAATATCGCGCTGCCGCGAAACACGGCCCAGCAGGCAGCCGCCACCCGGGTGATCACTGCTGATGAGTTGCGACCAGGCGATTTGGTTTTCTTCAATACGCTGAACAGACCATTCAGCCACGTGGGTATTTATGTAGGCGATAACCGATTCGTCCACGCGCCCAAGCCGGGTGCAAGCGTGCGCATCAGCACCATGACGCGAGCCTATTGGGCCAGCCGGTTTGATGGTGCCCGGCGGGCCATCACCGCAGACGCCAAGCTCAGTTCGTTGGGGTTAAGCAACGAGTAGCGCTGGCGTCTCGGGAGGCTTACTTACGTTTGGCAGGCGGTAGATCAGTGCAACTGCCATGCGCAACTTCAGCGGCCATGCCAATGCTCTCGCCCAACGTTGGATGCGGGTGGATAGTCTTGCCAATGTCGACGGCGTCTGCACCCATTTCGATCGCCAAGGCCACCTCACCGATCATGTCCCCCGCATGCGTACCGACCATGCCGCCTCCCAAAATCTTACCGTGCCCATGAGCCTCGGGCGAGTCATCAAACAGGAGCTTGGTCACGCCCTCGTCACGGCCATTGGCAATCGCGCGGCCTGATGCACTCCAAGGGAACAGGCCCTTTTTCACTTTGATGCCCTGGGCTTTGGCTTGATCTTCTGTCAGACCAACCCACGCAACCTCCGGATCAGTGTAGGCGACGCTCGGAATCACTCGGGCATTGAAAGCCGCTGCAGCCAAGTCGGCATTGCCTTGCAGCTCGCCTGCGATCACCTCCGCCGCGACGTGTGCTTCGTGCACCGCTTTGTGCGCCAGCATCGGCTGACCCACGATGTCGCCAATCGCAAAGATGTGCCCCACATTGGTACGCATCTGAATATCAACATCGATGAAGCCGCGCTCCGTCACCGCAACGCCCGCTGCGTCGGCACCTATCTTCTTTCCATTGGGCGTGCGTCCGACCGCTTGCAAAACCAAATCATAGGTTTGGGGCGCTGGCGCACCCTCCCCCTCAAAGCTCACCTCGATGCCTTTCGCTGTCGCCTTGGCACCAACGGTTTTAGTTTTAAGCATGATGTTGTCGAACCGCGGCGCGTTCATCTTTTGCCAAATCTTGACCAAATCACGGTCCGCTCCTTGCATGAGCCCGTCCATCATCTCGACGACATCCAGACGCGCACCGAGTGTGGAGTAAACCGTACCCATTTCGAGGCCGATGATGCCACCTCCCAAAATCAGCATGCGTTTGGGTACCGACTTGAGCGCCAACGCGCCCGTGCTGTCTACCACGCGTTCATCATTCGGCATAAACGGCAAATGCACGGCCTGCGAACCCGCAGCGATGATGGCACGCTTGAAGGTAATGCGACGCTTTTCTCCTGTGAGGGCCTGGCCAGTCCCACTGGTGGCTGCCACCTCAATTTCGTGCGGCCCCGTAAACTGTCCGAAGCCACGCACAATATCGACCTTGCGCATCTTTGCCATCGCCGCCAAGCCGCCCGTGAGCTTGCCAATCACACTCTCTTTGTGGGTGCGGAGCTTGTTGATGTCCACTTTCGGCGCAGCAAAGGTGACGCCCAGATCCGCAAAGTGCTTGACCTCATCCATGACCGACGCAACGTGCAACAGCGCTTTGGATGGGATACAGCCGACGTTCAAGCAGACACCACCAATAGTCGCGTAACGTTCAACCAAAATCACCTTTAGGCCCAAGTCCGCTGCGCGGAACGCTGCCGAGTAACCACCCGGGCCACCCCCCAAAACCAACACATCGCAATCGGTGTCGCTCGGCACATTGACCGCCAAGGCGGGTGCGGCGCGCGGCGCCTGCGGTGCAGCGGGTGCAGCGGAAGGTGTCACTGTCGCAGTGGGCGCGGTTACAGCGGCAGGGGCTTCGGCTTGCCCACCTTCGACCTGCATAATCACCACACCCTTTGAAACCTTGTCACCCAGTTTCACATTCAAAGCCTTCACAACGCCGGCGTGGCTTGAGGGAATCTCCATTGAGGCTTTATCGGACTCGACCGTGATCAGGGACTGGTCAACCGTGACCGTATCACCCACGTTGACCAATAGTTCAATAACGGAGACTTCGTCGAAGTCGCCAATATCAGGGACCTGTACGTCAATCAGTGCCATATCAGCTCCTTACAGCAACACACGACGGAAGTCCGCCAAAATCTGACCCAGGAACGCGTTGAAGCGCGCAGCGGCGGCACCATCAATCACGCGGTGATCCCACGAAAGTGACAGCGGCAACATCAAGCGAGGCTGGAACGCTTTGCCATCCCAAACCGGTTCCATGGTCGAGCGGCAGACACCCAAAATCGCTACCTCTGGTGCATTGATGATTGGGGTGAAGTAACGCCCGCCAATGCCGCCCAGGCTAGAGATCGTGAAACATGCACCAGTCATGTCGGCAGGACCCAACTTACCGTCACGTGCCTTCTTCGCCAACTCACCCATCTCCTGGCTGATTTGCAAGACACCCTTTTTATCGGCGTCTTTGATGACCGGAACCACCAAACCGTTTGGCGTATCGGCTGCAAAGCCAATGTGGAAATACTGTTTCATGACCAACTGATCACCATCCAGCGAACTGTTGAACTCAGGAAATTTCTTCAACGCCGCCACACAGGCTTTGATGAGGAAAGCCAGCATCGTGACCTTCACGCCTGATTTCTCATTTTCCTTGTTGGTAGCAACGCGGAAGGCTTCCAAGTCAGTGATATCAGCGTCATCGTGGTTGGTGACGTGCGGAATCATCACCCAATTACGGTGCAGGTTGGCTGCACTGATTTTCTTGATACGTGAGCGATCAACGCGCTCAATCGGACCAAACTTCGCAAAGTCAACTTGTGGCCATGGCAATAAACCAAGCCCTGCGCCGCTTGTATCTGCAGAGCTGTTGTTAGCTTGTGCTGCGGTTTTGACAGCGCCGGTCATGACGGCACGTGTGAACTGTTGCACGTCCTCTTGGGTAATGCGGCCTTTCAGCCCTGTGCCTTTGACCTCCTCAAGAGGGACCCCGAGTTGTCGCGCAAATTTGCGGATCGACGGCGACGCGTAAGGTAACTTACCACTCGGTGCTGCCGTTGGATTGTGTGCCGCCACAGGCGCTGCCGCAATGGCCTTGGCCGGGGCCGGCGCACTCGCCGGTTGGGCTGCCACTGCAGCTGGCGCTGCTGACGGCGCGGGCTGTGCAGTTGTTGTGGTTGGCGCAACGCCGCCTGTCACCGTGATGTGCCCAATCAGGTCACCGATATTCACGACATCACCCACCTTCACGGTCAAGGCCTTCAAGGTACCGGCATGGCTGCTGGGGATCTCCATGGATGCTTTATCTGACTCAATCGTGATGAGCGACTGTTCAAGCGCAACTGTGTCACCTGGTGCCACCAATACCTCGATCACGGTGACGTCTTTGAAGTCTCCAATATCGGGGACCATAAGTGGTACATCACCCGACGGCGCGGCGGGTGCTGGGGCCGCAGGTTCACTTGCGACTGTCGCAGCGACTGGTGCGGTTGACGGTGCCGCCGCCGGGGCTGTGGCCGCACCTTCCAACTCGAGCACCAAAACGCCTTGTTTGACCTTATCGCCTAATTTGACATGCAGGGCTTTCACAACCCCGGCGTCACTGGATGGAATTTCCATCGACGCCTTATCGGACTCGACCGTGATGATGGACTGATCTTTGGCAACTGTGTCGCCAACCGCCACCAATAACTCGATGACCGAGACTTCATCGAAGTCACCGATATCGGGCACATTCACTTGGATATTGGACATGTGTGTGTTCTCCGTTCGATGGCTACTTAAGCGTATAAGGGGTTCACTTTTTCAGTGTCGATGCCATATTTCTTGATGGCATCAGCAACTGTCTTGGCAGGGATCGCACCGTCATCTGCGAGGCTCTTCAGAGCCGCGATGACAACGTAGTAACGATTGACCTCGAAGTGTGTACGCAAGCGGCCGCGGAAATCACTGCGGCCGAAGCCGTCGGTGCCCAACACCCGGTAAGTGCGATCTTTGGGAATGAAGGGGCGAATCTGCTCGGCATAAGCTTTCATGTAATCGGTCGTGGCAACAATCGGGCCCTTGGACCCGCTCAGTTGCTGCTCGACAAACGATTGCCGTGGTTTTTTAGTGGGATGCAACAAATTCCAGCGATCGGCATCCTGGCCATCACGCGTCAACTCGTTAAAACTTGGGCAACTCCATACGTCCGCCGCGA
>JBMTSM010000064.1:0-8956 GCA_049448275.1 Burkholderiaceae bacterium | reverse complement strand
GTGGAGTTGGATGCAGAGATGGGCCCCATCGTGACCCAAGCAGCCAAGCAGCGCATCATGAATTACATCGACATTGGCGTTTCCGAGGGCGCCAAATTATTGGTTGATGGCCGTGGCTTCAATGGTTCGACGGCTGGCGCTGGTTGCGATAACGGCTTCTGGTTGGGCGCGACGTTGTTTGACAACGTGACCACCGATATGCGCATCTACAAAGAGGAAATCTTTGGTCCCGTGCTGTCGTGCGTACGCGTGGCTGACTTCGCTGAAGCCGTACGAATCATCAATGACCACGAGTTTGGTAACGGCGTGTCCTGCTTCACCAGCGACGGTAATGTGGCGCGGGAGTTTTCGCGTCAAATTCAGGTGGGTATGGTGGGCATCAACGTGCCCATCCCGGTGCCCATGGCATGGCACGGTTTTGGTGGCTGGAAGCGCAGCTTGTTTGGCGACATGCACGCCTACGGCGAAGAGGGTGTGCGTTTCTACACCAAGCAAAAATCTGTCATGCAGCGCTGGCCGGCCAGTATCGGTAAGGGCGCTGAGTTTGTCATGCCCACCGCGAAGTAATCGGCATGCAGTCACCCGATCTCGACTTCGATGCGACAGATTGGGTGACGGTGGCGCGTTACGCCGACCCCACGCAAGCCATGGTGGTGTTGGGCTGTTTGAAAGCTGCCGGTATTCCGGCGGCCGTGGCGGACGTCCATACCTTGCAAATGCATTCCTTGTTAGCGGGCGCGATTCCCGCGCGGTTGCAAGTGCCCGCTGATTGGGCGCGGCAAGCGCAGGCAGTCCTGGCGGCTTTTGAGCGGGGCGATTTTGCCCTGCCCGAGGGCGCCGATCTGCCATTCGATGACCCTGAGAATCCCAAGAGGGCCGCAGATGACCACACCGTTTAGCGCCGCTGTCGATGCGGCAGATACCTTTGATTATGTGATTGTGGGCGCCGGTACCGCGGGCTGCTTGTTGGCCAACCGTTTGAGTGCCGATCCCAGTAAGCGTGTCCTGCTTTTGGAGGCCGGTAAACGCGATAACTACCACTGGATTCACATTCCAGTGGGTTACCTGTATTGCATCGGGAACCCCCGTACTGACTGGCTTTATGAGACAGCACCGACACCCGGCCTGAATGGGCGGAAGCTACGTTATCCACGAGGTAAAGCTTTGGGTGGTTGTTCCAGTATCAACGGCATGATTTACATGCGCGGGCAAGCGCGTGACTACGATCGGTGGGCGGACTTGACGGGTGACCCTGATTGGCAGTGGGATCGTTGCCTGCCTGATTTTTTGGCGCACGAGTCGCATCACAGTCATGACCAAGCCTCGGCAGACGCCAATCCTTGGCACCGCGGTGATGGTGAGTGGCGCGTTGAAAAGCAACGTTTGCGCTGGGATGTGCTCGACGCCTTCGCATTGGCGGCGCAGCAAAAGGGTATTCCCGCGACACCCGATTTCAACCGTGGCGACAACGCTGGCGTTGCCTACTTCGAGGTGAACCAACGCAAGGGGTGGCGTTGGAACACGTCGAAGGCTTTTTTGAATCCCGTAAAACACCGTTCCAATTTGGTGATTCGTACGCAAACACAAGTCGAGAAGTTGGCGATGGAGAGGTTGCCCACAGAGGGCTGGCGTTGCGCTGGTGCGTGGGTTGTGGATGGCGCGACCAATCGCCGCTATGCTGTGGGCGCGCGCACATCGGTGATCCTCAGCGCGGGTAGTATCGGCTCGGTGCAGCTGCTTGAGTGTTCGGGTATTGGCGACCCAGCGGTGCTCGCGCAAGCGGGCGTGGAGCCACTGGTTAACCTGCCTGGCGTGGGCGAGAATTTACAAGACCACTTACAGATTCGTGCCGTGTTCTCGGTCAAGGGCGTGAAGACACTCAACACCATGGCCAACAGTTGGTGGGGTAAGGCTATGATCGGACTCGAGTACGCACTGAAGCGTTCTGGGCCCATGAGCATGGCACCGAGCCAGTTGGGGGCGTTTGTGAAGTCCGACCCCAGTCAGCCTCACGCCAATTTGCAGTACCACGTACAGCCGTTGAGCTTGGATGCGTTCGGTGAGCCACTGCACCGCTTTAACGCGTTCACGGCAAGCGTGTGTAATTTGAATCCTACCAGTCGGGGTTCTGTGCATATCCAGAGCGCTGATGTTCAAGAGCCGCCCGTGATTGCGCCGAATTATCTGAGCACCGACATTGACCGCAAGATCGCGGCAGATTCGTTGCGGTTGACGCGAGAGATTGTGTCCCAATCCGCACTTGAGAACTTTCAGCCCGAAGAGGTGAAGCCTGGTATCCAATACCAAACCGATGACGAATTGGCACGGCTGGCCGGAGACATTGCGACGACCATTTTTCACCCGGTGGGTACGACGAAGATGGGTCGCGACGATGATCCCATGGCTGTGGTCGACACCCATTTGCGTGTGCGTGACGGTGCGGGCGGGGTGATCACTGGCCTGCGTGTGGTGGACGCCGGGGTGATGCCCACGATCACCAGTGGCAATACCAACAGCCCGACCCTGATGATTGCAGAAAAGGCGGCCCGCTGGATTGCCGAGAATACCTAAGTATTATCAAAAGCCAAAGGATTTGAATTTTTTGGCAGTTTATGCGGGAAAGTCCCCATGTAGTAGCGGGTCATCCCTTGTTACATTGTGTGCACGCGTGAAATTACAAGGCGTTGTCTTGTGGTCTCACTAGAGCGAGGGTCGAGGAGACAATTCGAACCAAAGTCCAAAGAGACAAAAAACGCACCGGCTTTAGCCGGTGCTTTTTTTTGCGCCAACCCTTGATTCATTTATGGAATTTATCGCTGTTACCTTTGCCTCCTTTTTAGCGGGCTTTGTGGATTCCATCGTCGGTGGTGGCGGACTGATATTGGTCCCTGCGATGTTTGCGATGTTCCCCAACGCGCATCCCGCAACCTTATTTGGGGTGAACAAAAGCGCGTCCATGTGGGGGACGGCGGCGGCGGCCTGGCAATATGCACACCGCGTCACCATGCCTTGGCGCAGTTTGTTGCCGGCATTGGTGTTGGCAGTCGTGGGCTCGTTTTTGGGGGCTTGGGCAGTCACGCAGGTTTCCCCTGATGGCTTTCGCAAAGCACTCCCCTTTGTGCTGATGGCGGTTTTTATTTACACCCTGGCGAAGAAAGACATGGGCCGCGAACACGCGCCCACGTTGACCCCAAATCAAGAACGTTGGGTAATGGGGTTAATGGGTTTTGTCATCGGTGGTTATGACGGGTTTTTTGGTCCCGGTACTGGCAGCTTTTTTATTTTTGCGATGGTGCGCTTTTTGGGCTTTGATTTTTTGCACGCCAGCGCCAGCGCCAAGCTGCTGAATCTCGGGTCAAATATGGCTGCGCTGGTGTTGTTCATTTCGACAGGCCACATTTGGTGGCATTTGGTCGTGTTTATTGCAGTCGCCAATGTGGCTGGTAGCTTGATTGGTACGCGCCTCGCCTTGCGTCACGGGGCAGGTTTTGTGCGCGTTGCTTTCATGATCGTCGTGGCGGCGTTGATCACCAAAACCGCTTGGGATGCCTACATGGTGGGCTAATTGCGCGCTTGATGCGGCTGCTTTAGTCCGAGGTGGTGGGGTCGACCGTTCGGATGAGTGGGACATCAGCGACCGCTCGGGGCTCCCCAATCGGGGCCGTGGCTTGGCCCTGCTGCACCGCGGCGATGTCTGCTTCGCTGGGGTATTGGCCTAAGAGCACGTAATCAAAAACACGCCGCGCGATGGGTGCCGCGTGGGCGCTGCCAAAGCCTGCATTTTCAACCACGATAGCCAATGCGATTTCCGGTGCATCAGCGGGTGCGAAGGCGATGTACAGCGAGTGATCTCGCTCGTACTCTGCCAGCTTTTTTGCATCGTACTTTTCGTTTTGTCCAATTGTCACGGCCTGTGCCGTACCCGTCTTACCCGCACTGAGATAGGGTGCGTTCGCAAAAGAAAGGCGCGACGTACCCTCTTGTGTCACGCCAACCATCGCCTCAATGATGTGATCCACATTTTTTTGATTCAGGTTCAAGTCCCGCGGCGTCACGCTGGACATCGTTTGTGCGGTGCTGTTACGTGACTCACGGATGGCGCGCATCAGGTGCGGTGGGTACTGCACACCGCGGTTGGCGAGCGTGGCGGTCGCATTGGCGAGTTGCAACATTGTGAATGAGTTGTAGCCTTGACCAATGCCCAGGGAGATGGTCTCGCCAGCGTACCACCGCTGCTGGTCGGCGCGTTTATAGGCGGCCCGTTTCCAGGCTTGGCTGGGCAGAATGCCTGACTGTTCGCCACGCAGATCAATGCCTGTGATTTGGCCAAACCCAAATGGCGCCATGAAGTCATGGATGGCATCAACCCCCAGGTCGTTGGCCAGCGCGTAATAGTAGGTATTGCTGGATTTCACAATACTTGTTCGCAAGTCCACATTACCCAAGCTCTCGTCACCGTGGCTTCTGAATTTGTTGTCGCCAAAAATCCAATAACCCGGATCGTAGGTGGTGGCTTGCGGGCTGCGCTTACCGAGTTCAAGTGCGGCCAAGCCCATGAAGGGCTTGTAAGTTGATCCCGGTGGGTAGCGGCCGCGGATCGCTCGGTTCAGAAGGGGCTTGTCTGGCGAATCAGCAAGCGCACGCCAGCTCTCGACATCAATGCCTTCAACGAATAAGTTCGGGTCAAATGTGGGGGCGCTGACGAATGCCAAAATTTCGCCATTGCGAGGATCGATGGCCACCAATGCGCCGCGGCGATTACCAAACAGCTGCTCGGTCATTTGTTGCAATTTGGCGTCGATGGTGAGTTCAATGGTGCGACCAGGTCGTGCGGGTCGACTGTCGAGGATGCGAACCGCGCGTCCGCCAGCGGAGGTTTCAATGCGCTCGATGCCCGTTTCACCGTGCAGTTCTTTTTCGTAAAACTGCTCGATGCCCAGTTTGCCGATGTAGTCGGTACCCCGGTAGTTGGCGCGCTCCTCATCGGGCCATGAGTCAATCTCGTCTTGTTCGCGCTGGTTGATGCGCCCGATATAACCCACCAAGTGGCTGGCGGTCGCCCCCAAGGGGTAGTTGCGGAAAAAACGGGCGCGGATTTCAACACCGGGGAAGCGCCAGCGTTGGGCTGCAAACCGCGCCACCTCTTCGTCAGAGAGCAGTGTACGAATCGGAATGGCTTCAAACGCTTTGGTCTCACTGAGGAGTTTATTGAAGCGGCGTCGATCGCGCTTGCTGATCGTGACGAGCGGCTCGAGTTCGTTCAGTACCGCATCGAGGTCAGGTACTTTTGAGGGTGTGATTTCGAGGGTGTAGGCAGAGT
Source organism: Burkholderiaceae bacterium (assembly GCA_049448275.1). Classification (GTDB taxonomy): domain Bacteria; phylum Pseudomonadota; class Gammaproteobacteria; order Burkholderiales; family Burkholderiaceae_C; genus RS62. The sequence continues at coordinate 3,636 of JBMTSM010000064.1, read as the reverse complement.
AGTTGGATGCCAAGATTTCCCCGTTGCGATCTTCAACTTCACCGCGCATGGGCATCACGGGCACCACAGCCGTCCGGTTGCGCTCGGCTTGCTCATTCAAGTTCTCGTGTTGCACGACCTGCAGGTAGTAGGCGCGCGCCCAAATCAGGGCGAATGCGACGATAACGGCGGCAGTGGCCACTAACGCGCGCAATCGGAATTGCCGCAAATCCGCCTCCACGTTGCGCAACTCCTTCATGGGGTGCGCATCAAATGGGCCGGTTCTCATCGGGGTTGTGTGCCCGCCGTTGGGGGGCTAAAAGGACTGCGGTGGTAACAGGCCACAGAACCGCTTCGAGTGCGGGGGCGATCAACGCGGGCCAGCCGGGTAGCCCATCGCCGACCAACCAGCGTACCAACCATTGCAACAGGTGCGCGACCAGTAGGAGGGGGATCAGTTGCAGCGCCTGGCCATCGACGGGGAACCAGCGTAAACGACGATGCATGGAGATCGCAAAATACGACAGCACACTGTAGGCTAGCGCGTGCTGGCCGAGCAAAGCACTGGCATGCACATCCATGAGCAAACCGAAGAAGAACGCCCACCCAATGCTGATGCGTCGAGGTTGGTGGACATTCCAAAAGACCAGTGCAATGGCTAAAAAATCAGGCAGCCAAACACCACTTGGGCCGAGGAGGTTGCTTAAAAACATGTTCAGCAGCAAAGCCGCAATGAGCGACACCGCGATGAACAAAGGGGAGACTGGCAACAACAGCGGTTGGCCACGGCGCATGATCATGAGTCACCCGCCTTTTCTTGTTTGGTGACTGCCGGTTGCGGTGGCTCAGTCGGTCGTGCAGGCGAGACGATCAAAACCTCTCGCGTGATATCCACGCGGGCGCTTGGCGTGCAGTACAGGGTGGTGTAATTCATGTCCTGGGTATCGGGCAGTGGGTTCACCGTCGCCACATGCAAGCCGGGCGGGTAGACGCCGTCAATGCCGCTTGTGATCAGCAGGTCGCCGGACTGCACATCGGCGTTGGCGTTGACATACCGCATTTCAAGCATCGACACGGCCCCCTTTTTGGCGCCAAACAACACACCACGCACACCCGTGCGCGCATTCATAACGGGCGTTGCGTGGTTGGCATCGGTGACGAGTGTCACCTCGCTGCTCAATGGGTAAACCGTGGTGACTTGTCCATAAACTCCATTCGCGTCGACGACGGCAGCGCCGGCCCTGACACCGTCCATGCTGCCCTTGTCGATGACGACGCGCGCGGCATAGGGGTCAGGGGTCTCGGCGACGACGCGCGCTGCGATGCTGGGCTGTGTCTGCGCGCTGCGCAGTTGCAGTAATTCCTCGAGTCGCTGATTTTCTGCATTTAAGTAGGCGGCCCGCTGAGCCTGCAACGACAGTTCTAGAACCGATTGTTTGAGCGCCGTTTGCTCGCTGATAAAAGTCGATTGATGCTGAAAGTAGTCGAACAAGCTACCCGCAAGTTCGAGGGGTTGACGCAACACGTACTGCACCGGGTGCAGTGCCGTGGCCAGCGCCGCACGGAGCGGCTCACTGACTTTGGCGTGCCGGTCGACCAGCATCAACGCGGCCGACAAACCCGTGCAGATGGCCAATTTCACAAACGCCGTGATACCTTGTTTAAAAAGGGCCGGCGGGGATCGGTCTAGCACGGGGCGATGGCTGGGTCAGTTAGCAGTAGCGCGCTTATTCGTGAGAGAAGATGGTACCCAGGCTATCCATCCGCTCCAAGGCCATGCCGCAGCCGCGCACGACGCAGGTCAGGGGATCTTCCGCCACCAAGACGGGCAAACCGGTTTCCTCAGAGAGTAAGCGGTCGAGGTCGTGCAACAGCGCACCGCCGCCAGTCAGCATCATGCCGCGCTCGGCAATATCGGCGCCCAGCTCAGGCGGTGTTTGCTCAAGGGCCGTTTTGACCGCAGAGACGATGTTGTTGAGCGGCTCGGTGAGTGATTCAAGGATTTCGTTAGAAGAGATCACAAAGGAACGGGGCACGCCCTCTGACAGGTTACGACCCTTGACTTCCATTTCTTTGACATCACCGCCGGGGAATGCGGAGCCAATGGTCTTTTTGATGGCTTCGGCGGTCGGCTCGCCGATGAGCATGCCGTAATTGCGACGGATGTAGCTGATGATGGCCTCATCAAAGCGGTCGCCACCGACGCGCACGCTCCCTTTGTAAACCATACCGCCCAAAGAGATGATGCCCACCTCGGTGGTACCGCCACCGATGTCGATGACCATGGAGCCTGAGGCTTCCGAAACGGGCAAACCCGCACCGATGGCAGCTGCCATGGGCTCTTCAATTAAAAAGACCTCAGAGGCGCCTGCACCCAACGCCGATTCACGGATAGCGCGGCGCTCGACTTGCGTTGACCCGCAGGGCACGCAGATGATGATGCGCGGGCTGGGTCGGAAAATGGAGCGGGGGTGCGCCATTTTGATGAACTGCTTGAGCATTTGCTCGGTGACTGTGAAGTCGGCGATCACGCCGTCTTTCATGGGGCGAATGGCTTCGATGTTGCCGGGGACTTTGCCCAGCATAGACTTCGCTTCGTGGCCCACCGCTTGCAGGGTTTTCTTGCCGTGTGGGCCGCCTTCGTTGCGGATGGCGACGACCGAAGGCTCATCAAGGATGAGACCTTTGTCGCGCATGAAAATCAGGGTGTTTGCCGTGCCGAGGTCGATGGCAAGATCGGAGGAAAATTGACGGCGGAAAGCTTGAAACATGTGTGGCGTCCTAGCGATTCAGGGGCTGGGCGTCCCAACCGACGAAACGGGAAAGTGGTTTTAACTCGCGCGAAAGCTCAGTAAAAACTTGAAAAAACGCGTCGGAATCTAAAGATTGGATAATACCCTATCCTTTCATTTGACACCCAAGGGCCAGACCGGCTTTTTTGGCATTTTTTGAGCGTTGGCTAACGCGTCACATAATTCTATTCAATGGCACTAAATTCTGATGATATGCGGCGTTTGGCCGCATTGGCACGACTTGAGCTAACCCCTGAGGCTGAGGGGCCGCTGGTCGCCCAAATCAATGGCTTTTTTGACTTGGTGGCGCAAATGAACGCCGTCGATACCAGCGGCATAGAGCCGTTGGCGCACCCCATAGACGCGATGGGCGAAGCAGTGGCGTTGCGCCTGCGTGATGACATTGCGAGCGAGCCCGCCAGTGAGGCTATTCGCGACACCAATCAGCGCAGTGCGCCCGCGGTGGAGCGAGGTTTGTTTTTAGTTCCTAAAGTGATCGAGTGAGCGTATCTGCGATGTCTGAAATTCATGAATGGCGCGTGGCCGAGTTATCACGCCAATTGCAAGCTAAAGCGGTATCGAGCGTTGAGGTGACTCAGCATTTGCTCGCCCGCGCAGAGGCGCACCAAGGGTTGGGTAGCTTTTTACACCTCGACCCCGACCGTGCGCTCGCGCAAGCCAAACTCGCCGATGCACAGCGCAGCGACGGGCGTGCAGCTCCGTTGTTGGGTGTGCCGATGGCGCACAAAGACGTGTTCGTAACCGAGGGGATGCCAACGACCGCCGGCTCTAAAATGTTGGCGGGTTACCAAAGCCCGTTCACCGCAACCGTGGTCCGGCGCCTGATGGAGGCGGGAACGGTCAG
>JBMTSM010000063.1:0-8979 GCA_049448275.1 Burkholderiaceae bacterium | reverse complement strand
GCGTTTGAAAATGCGAATAAAGGCAACACAAGAAAAGCCACCCAGGGGTGCAGGCCATGCTCAAGCGAAATCACGGGCGAGTGTCCCTTGGCATCACGCATCGGTATTGCCAGTGCGGTAATGACGCCAGCGAGAGTGGCGTGCACGCCCGACTTCAATACAAACACCCACATGAACAGCCCGATGACAATGTACACATCCGGGCGGGTCACTCCTCGGCGGTTCAGCAACCACATCAGCAAACCCGCGGTTACCGCGGAGAGCAACATGCCGAGGGAGAGATTCTGTGTGTAGAAAATCGCGATGACGACAATGGCACCCAAATCGTCAATGATGGCGACCGCTGTTAAAAACACCTTGAGTGACAACGGCACGCGTGAGCCCAGCAACATCACGATACCGAGCGCGAAAGCGATATCAGTTGCTGCAGGAATGGCCCAGCCGCGCAGCGCGTTGGCATCGCCCCAGTTGATACCCGCGTATATCAAGGCAGGCAAGGCCATACCGCCGAGCGCTGCCGCAGCCGGGAGAACCAATTGCCCGGGGCCTGATAGTTCGCCCTCAACGAACTCGCGCTTGATTTCTAAGCCAACCAAAAAGAAAAAGATGGCCATCCATAAGTCGTTAACCCACAAGATGAGCGGCTTCGCCAAGACCAAACTGTCATTCGCAATCCGAACCTCACCTTGGAGCGATAGCCAACTTTGGTACCAATCTGCCAGTGGCGAGTTGCTGACAATTAATGCGGCCAGTGCGGCAATGGCGAGTACAACGCCGCCGGCAGATTCCGCAGCAAAGAAGCGTTTGAAAGATTGGGTGATTTGTTCCATGCCAAAAAGTGTAAATGGCGCTGGAATTCCGGATCGAAGCGGCTACGAAGTCCTTAGAGATCCAAGGGAAACCCTGTGTCCTCTCGTATGATGCACGTAGCTGCGCACTGCGTTTCTAAACCCCATGCTGAAAGCCAACCCTATGACGTCTACCTCCATTAATCAGCCCGTTGCCGTGGTTACGGGTGCTGCCCGCGGGATCGGTTATGCAATTGCTGAGTGGTTTTTAGCCCGTCGCTACCAGGTTGCATTGATGGATTACGAGGCCGAAACGCTGCAACAAGCGACGGAAAAACTGAGTAGTCAAGGCGTTGTGATGCCGCTGCATTGTGATGTGAGTGACGCTGACTCGGTAGCGGCAGCGATTGGTCAGATTGATGCCAAATGGGGACGGGTTGATGCCTTGGTGAATAACGCTGGCATTGCGATTTTTAAACCGCTGCTCGAGACCAGCTTTGATGAGTGGCGCAGTGTTTTAGCAACCAATTTGGATGGCGTCTTTTTGTGCTCGCAGGCCTGCGCCGCGATTATGAAGCGCCAAGGGTCGGGGAGTATCGTGAATATCGCGTCGATCTCGGGGTTGCGTGCCAGCACGTTACGTGTGGCCTATGGCACCAGTAAAGCCGCTGTCATCCATTTAACCAAGCAATATGCGGTCGAGCTCGGAACGCTGGGCATCCGCGTGAATGCGGTGGCACCAGGTCCGGTGGATACCGAGATGGCCAAGCTGGTGCACAGTCCGGAAATTCGGCGTGATTATCACGATGCGATTCCACTCGAACGCTACGGCAGTTGCGAGGAGATTGCCAACGCTGTCGGTTTTTTGTGTTTGCCTGAGGCGGGTTATGTCAACGGTCAAGTGCTGGCCGTTGACGGTGGTTTTGATGCAGCGGGTGTTGGCCTGCCAACGCTGCGCGAGGCGCAGCGAGGCAATTAAATCCGCTGCCGTTGGCGATTGTCTATCGGAAGTTCACTTGATCCAAAAGCCGCTGAACCGCATTGACTTGCGACCCGATGTCACGGATCGGCAAGCTGTCGGCTTTAAAGCCTTTGGGAGCCATCGCTGCCAACGCGGGGTTATTGGCTGATGCACCCTTAGCCAGCGGCCACTCGTTGTTACCGTTTGCAAAGTGTGCCTGCGCGGCAGGTGTGGCGAGGTAGTCCAAAAACGCAATCGCGTTGGCTTTGTTTTTGGCATTTTTTGCCACAGCACCACCGGCAATGTTCACGTGGGTTCCATTACCACTTTGATCTGGGAGCGAGATGCCGATCTTCTCGACAACGGCCTTGTCCTCGGGCTTATCCGAACGCATCAAACGCGCCAAATAGTAGCTGTTGGTCACCGCAACACCGCACTCACCGGCAGCCACTGCGCGGATCTGGTCGGTGTCTCCCCCCTTGGGTTGGCGTGCCATGTTGCCCACCAGACCAGCCAACCACGCCTTGGTTTTTGGCTCACCCTCGTGCTTTAAGTAGGCGCCAAACAAGCTCAGGTTGTAGGGGTGCGAACCAGAGCGCAGGCAAAGCGCGCCTTTGAGTTTAGGGGCGGCTAATTGCGCGTAGGTTGCAACTTCAACCGCATCAAAACGCGCCTTATCAAATACGACGATACGCGCACGGCTTGAAAATCCAAACCACGCACTGGCGCCGTTGGCGTCTGGTGCGCCTTTAACGGTGGCGGGAATGGCGCTGTCCAAGGTTGCAGATTTCACATTGGCGAACAGGCCATCTTGCTCAGCTCGCCACAAACGGGTGGCATCGACCAGGAGGATAACGTCAGCAGGGGAGTTTCGCCCCTCTGCGCGCAGGCGGGCCAAAATTCCGGCATCGTCGGCGTCTACACGGTTGATTTGTATGCCAGTTGCAGCGGTAAAGCCACTGTAAAGTGCGTCATCCGTGGGGTAGTGGCGCGCTGAGTAAATATTGAGGGTGTTATCAGACGCGATGGCGACTGGCTGTGCGAGCGCGGTCGCGAGACCAGCGATCGTCGCTGCCGTAACCGCTTTTGAAGGTGTGAGCGTGCGCACAAGTGTTTTGAGGAGTTGCATTTTGTTTGGGTTTGGAGGGTTATCGGGGTTTCGGCTGAGGCCGTATCGGTCGTCGGTTTGATCAAGTGACAAACGAATTGTAATTCGTAAATAGGAATCATTCCTATTTACACAAAAAAATTTATGTCTTATTTCTTCCGTGCGGCGGGGATCAGTTCTGGCTGGGCTTGGACAGTGAGCGACTGACCAAAATCACGGGGATCAGACCCAAAATCACCAATGCCAATGACGGTACGGCAGCTTCGCCCAAGCGCTCGTCCCGCGCCAATTGATAGGCAACGACGGCGAGGGTGTCACTGTTAAAGGGTCGCAATACCAGCGTGGCGGGGAGCTCTTTCATCACGTCAATGAAAACCAGCAGGGCGGCCAAATACACGCTGGGTCGCAAGTTGGGCAGGTGGACTTGCTTGAACAAGTTGAATCCGGTGACGCCGAGCATTTTGGAGGACTCGTCCATGGCTTGCGGCAAACGGGCGTAACCGCTCGAGAGCGACTGCATGGCGACCGCACAGAATCGAACAAGGTAGGCCCAAACAATACCCAAACTGGTTGCTGTGACCCAGTAGGACAGATCAGAAACGACGGGAGTGTCCTGAAACCACCGCAGTGGCATCAGGATGCCAACCACCACCACGGCCCCAGGAATGGCGTACCCCAATGAAACCAATTGCGTGAGGCCGTTCAACCACCGGCTGGCAGATAAACGCTTGCTCGCTAGCAGCGCCAATGACAAGCCGACTGCCAAGACGGCGGTAATGCCACCCAGGCGCAGGCTATTAAGGCACCAATCCGCGAATCGTTGCCAAGCTACTTGCTGTTCGCTACCCAACCACAAATCAATCAGGATGACGGTGGGCAGAACGAACCCCAACAGGACGGGTAGGGTGCCCAGCATCATCCAGCCGAGACCAGGTAAGCCGCTGAGGCGCTGCGGATGCGTCGCATTGGTCGATGCGTTGGGCCGGCTGCTGGCAAAGCGCATGCGCTGCTGCGCACGTTGCTCCACCACTAGGAGGACCAAAACGAATACCAACAGCAACGATGCGAGTTGTGACGCGGCGTTGGCGTCATCCAGAACCAACCAAGCTTTATAGATACCGGCGGTGTAGGTTTGAATACCAAAGTAACTCGAGACCCCGAAGTCCGCCAAGGTTTCCATCAACACCAGCGCCACGCCAGCAGCGATGGCGGGGCGCGCCATGGGCAAGGCAATGGTCAGAATACGGCGCGTCAGCCCGGCGCCCAGCAGGTGAGCAGCCTCAAGTAGGCGGGCCGCACGGGCCAACAAGGCAGCGCGCACCAATAAATAAACATAGGGATACAGCGTGAGCGTGAAGACCAGCACAGCCCCCCCCAGACTGCGAACATCGGGTAGTGCACCCCGTGGCAAATCCAGGGCGGCTTGCAATCCACGCATCAGTGGGCTGCTGGGCTGGAAAAAATCGGTGTAGGCATAGGCCACGACATATGCGGGCATTGCCATGGGCAGCAACAAGGCCCATGCCAAGATGCGGCGCCCCGGGAATTCAAAGAGCGTGACCAGCAACGCGCTGTAACACCCCAGTACGGTGACGCCGAGTGCAACGCCGACACAAAGCCAAAGCGTGGTCGCGGTGTAATCCGGTAGCACTGTGGCCAGTAGCTGCACAAACAAATCTGTTGTTGATGCATCCGGCCGAAGCCATGCGGCGAAGATCGCCACAACCGGCAATACCAAGACCGCCGCAGCCAGCGTGAGCAGCGCAGTGGTGAGGCGGTTGACGGGGCGTGCAGACATGAAAGACGGTTGTTGAGCCCTGCGGGCGTTGCGGCATTGTAAGATCGCGCCAGCAATTGGCTCGGCAATCCCTAGAATATAGGCCATGTTCCTCAGTATTACTGACCTCAGTGTTCACTATAAAACGTCAGCGGGCGACCGCCGTGGTGTGGCCGTCGACCGGGTTTCGTTTGACCTGCAGGCGGGGGATATTGGCGTGCTGCTGGGCCCGTCGGGGTGTGGCAAAACCTCGCTACTGCGGGCTATTGCGGGTCTTGAACCGTTGGCTGCTGGGTTTGTCAGCATTGCGGGTCGGCGTATCGCCGACGCCAATGGGGTCATCGACGATGATCAGCGTCGCATTGGCATGGTGTTTCAAGACTATGCTTTGTTTCCTCACCTGACTGTCGCAGCCAACGTGGCTTATGGTCTGCACCGCTTGCCGGCAACACAACGAACGGCTCGTGTTCAAGAGGTATTGGCGCTTGTCGAGCTGCAAGCCAGCGCGGACCAGTATCCGCACCAACTCTCAGGCGGTCAACAGCAGCGGGTCGCGCTGGCAAGAGCGTTGGCGCCCAAGCCTGACCTCTTGCTTTTGGACGAGCCATTTTCCAGCTTAGATGTGGACTTGCGGGAGCGACTGTCCCACGAGCTGAGGTCTATCTTGAAGCGTGCGGGCGCAACCGCGCTGCTGGTCACGCACGATCAACAGGAGGCGTTTGCCATGGGTGATCTGATCGGTGTGATGCGCAACGGCCAGTTACACCAGTGGGGCAATGCCTACAGCATCTACCACGAACCCCACACACGGTTTGTGGCGGAGTTCATTGGTGATGGCGTTTTCTTACCTGCAACGGTGCAGGATATGGATGGTGAACGCATGCTTGAAACGCCGCTGGGTCGTCTGCCACTGGATGCCGATAGTGTGCTCCAAACCGGCGCGAACTGTGATGTGTTGATGCGAGCCGATGACATCATCCACGTTGATGAGGCACCGACCAAAGCCACGATTTTGCGGAAAGCTTTCAGGGGCGCCGAGTTTCTCTATACCTTGCGCTTAGGCAGTGGTCACGAGGTGTTGGCGTTGGTACCCAGTCACCATGATCACCAAGTGGGTGAGCCCATTGGTATTGAAGCGGTGGTAGATCACGTGGTTGCATTTACAGCGCCGCCTAGCGATGTTTGAACCAAGCCAAACCATCGGATGTGCCGTCCTTTACAGCGCCGCGCGCCGGGCGGTATTCGCAACCGATCCAGCCGTCCCAGCCTGATTGCCCTGACAGTTCATCAATGACGTCAAATAAGTAGGCGTAGTTGATCTCGCCGATATCCGGTTCATGGCGCATCGGAACCCCCGCGATTTGCAAGTGGCCGACGCGTCCAGTCGGCAGCCATTTGCGCAGCCCAGCAGTCAAATCACCCTCCATGATTTGGAGGTGATAGAGGTCCATTTGTACCTTTAGGTTGGCGGCACCAATGGCCTCAATCACGTCATGTGCTTGACCTTGGTAGTTCAAAAAATAGCCGGGCATGTCGCGCGTGTTGATGGGTTCGATCAGCACCTCGCGTCCGTGAGGCGCAGCCTGCTGCGCGGCCCAAGCGATGTTGCGCTGATAGGTTTCAGCGAGTGTGGCATCGCTTGTGTCGGTGGGCTTGATACCCGCCATCACGTGGATGCGCGGGCACTCCAAATGATCTGCATAGGCGAGTGCCTGTTCAAACGCACGCTTAAATTCATCCTCTCGACCCGGTAGACAAGCGAGCCCACGTTCACCCGCGTCCCAATCGCCAGGCGGGGCATTGAAGAGCACCTGTTGAAGGCCGTGTGTGAGGAGCTGATTTTTCAGCGCATCAGCTTCAAAGGCATAAGGAAACAAATATTCGACCGCTTTGAAGCCGTCTCTGGCGGCTGCTTCAAAACGGTTGATGAATGCGTGCTCGTTGTAGAGCATGCTGAGGTTGGCAGCAAATTGGGGCATGTGATTTTGAGTGAATGAACGAAAAATATTTTCCAAAGGGCATCAAACGCGTCTCGCAGGTCTTGGATGGCCTCGTCTGAAAGCGGCGTGCCACACTACTGGACCCAAGCGCTCAAGCATCACGGCGCGAATGGGCTTTTCATCGCTGCTCAAGCTTTACGGACCAGTCGGGGTCGATGGTTGAGCACATCACAAAGGTACTGCCGGGCTGCATGTGAGCCGCCATGCCGCTTGCACCAAAGAGCAGTTGCTCGGTCTGATGGGCATTGATCAGAACGCTGATGACGATTGGGCATGCATCTGCGACCGACGGTGCACTGTCACATGCCATGCCACCGTCAGCAATAAACGCACTGACTGCTTCCGGACGAATGTCATACACGTGGACGTTGTAGCCGGCGCGACGCAGTGAGCTGGCCATGCCGGCACCCATGGCGCCGAGGCCAATAAGGCCAATATTTTGCGGGGTCTGGTTTGACATTTAGGAGTCGGGAGTTGTGATCGAAATAAAGTATAACCAGCGCTTCCCTTGTTTTCTTGTCTGTCTGCCATGGCCACACAAATGCGCTTCGCGCATGTTTTTCACCGACGTCGGGCGCTGTGGCGCGGCGCGCGCGACGCCGTCGGTTCGCCGATGTTGGTTTTGCTCGCCGGCATGATTGCCTACGGCTCCGTTGCGCATCAGCAGGGCTTCAATGTATGGATCACGAGCCTTGGGAGTGTTTTTATCTTTGCACTTCCGGGACAGGTTGTGATGCAGGAGATGGTCATCGCCGGCGCACCCATGGTTTCAGTTGTACTCGCAGTGTTGCTGACGGCATCGCGTTTTGTGACCATGTCGATCACGCTGATGCCGCAGTTTCAGCGTCGCGACCGCGGTCCGGCGCTGTACCTCTGGGTGCATTTGGTGGCGATGACCTCGTGGGCCGTCTCCATGCGCACCTTTCCCTCGTTACCTCCGCGTGACCGATTGCCATACTTTGCAGGGTTTGCGACGGCGGTATGGCTGGTGTCGTTCCCAGGAACGTTTGCGGGCTATTGGCTTTCCGAGGAAGTACCGAATTGGATGGGTTACGGCTTGGCGCTGATCAACCCGTTGTTTTTTCTGATGTCGTTCGTAGAGCTGCGTGCCAAGATGACGCTGATGGCCGTTTTGCTTGGCTTGGTATTGGGGCCCATTACCTATCTGTGGGATCCGACCAGCAGCCTGTTAATTAGTGGATTTTTGGGTGGAACCATCGCCTACTTTGGCATCAAGCGCTGGGAGCGGCGTTTCCCATGAGTGTCACTACATCGTTGCTGGCGTTGGTTCTGTGTGGACTCGCAACCTATGCATGCCGCGCGCTTGGAGTTTTGCTGTCATCGCGTGTGTCGCAAAGCAGTGCGGTTTTCCAATGGGTCTCGTGTGTCACCTACGCGATGATCGCCGCGTTAACCTCACGCATGATTTTTTTACCCAGTGGTGTGCTGGCAAACGTCCCGGTCTGGGTTCGTTTGGTCATCTGTGGCATTGCGATTGTCACCATGCACTTTGGTCGCCGTAATGGCATGGTGCTCTCACTCACCGTCGGCGTCGTGCTGGTCTGCACCTACGCCTACGGGTTTCTATGACAGATCCCAGTTAGCGTGCATCGGCGTTCGGGAAGAACAGGGATTCCCCCTTAAATCAGAGGTGATATCGCGCGCGTCAGTTTTGCGATTTTCATTTGAATGTCAGTGGGCTGAGAACTCGGCTAACTTAGCTCGGCTGACGGGGACGGGCAAGGCGCTCTCCGCGGGGCAATCGCACGGTATGGAAATCAACGCTTCAGCGAAATCGTCTGGTCCCAAGTCAGGTGCGGGTCTGCCTCGTAGTCAGCAACAACCCAAGCGCGCTGGCTGTTCTTGCCAGCATCACTCGCCTCTTCAAAAAACTCGCGGAGCACGCCGATGGATGGCGCGTCGAGACCTACATAAGGCTGATCGATGCAAATGACCTGGGCGCCTGAGGCCAAGTTGGCGATCAGGTCGACTTTGCGTCGAGACCCCTTAGACAGCATAAAGAGGCCCTTTTGTTGGTGTTCGGTCATGCTTAGCGCGCTACAAAGGCTTTCGCACAGGTTCTGATTCCATCCGGGCGCGATGCGCGCGGCTTGCGCCCAGCGCTCAATGGGTGTTTGTTTGTCCGATTCCGCGGTCGCGTAGGGCCAAAAAAAAGCAGTTGAGCCGATATGTCTGCCGGCGTGGGGCACATGTTGACCCGCTAAAAGCATCAGCAACGAGGTTTTCCCCACGCGTTCGTCCCCCGTGACCGCGATCAGGCCGGGTTGTATTTGCGCGTTGAGGGCTTCGAATACAACGGTTTGATCAATGATCAGGCGAACGTT
>JBMTSM010000062.1:0-9015 GCA_049448275.1 Burkholderiaceae bacterium | reverse complement strand
GCACAGGTGTTGATCGGTAAGGACACCCGTATTTCAGGGTACATGTTGGAGAGCGCCATGGAGTCGGGCTTCAACTCAGCGGGCGTCGACGTGTTGCTGCTTGGGCCAATTCCCACGCCCGCTGTGGCTTACCTGACCCGGGCCCAGCGTTCAAGTTTGGGCGTCGTGATCAGTGCGAGCCACAACTCCTATGAAGACAACGGCATCAAATTTTTTAGTTCAGAAGGCACGAAACTTCCGGATGCATGGGAGCTGGCGGTCGAGGCTGCATTGCGCGAGGACCCCGTTTGGGCGGATGCCGCCAGCTTGGGCAAGAGCCGCCGCCTTGACGATGCGGCGGGTCGGTACATTGAGTTTTGTAAAAGCACCTTCGATAAAACACTCAGTCTCAAAGGATTGAAAGTTGTGGTCGACGGTGCGCATGGCGCGGCGTATCACATCGCACCGCGTGTTTTTCATGAGCTTGGGGCTGAAGTCATCTCCATTGGGTGTGCGCCTGACGGCTTGAACATCAATCGCGAGGTGGGCGCAACCCATCCCAAGGCGCTTGTGAATGCCGTGCTCAACCATGAAGCTGATTTGGGTATCGCCCTGGATGGTGATGCGGACCGCCTCCAATTGGTCGATCGTTCTGGAAGACTTTATAACGGCGATGAGTTGCTCTACGTGATGGCGATGGACCGGCTGCAACAAGGTGATACGGTCCCAGGTGTCGTCGGTACGCTCATGACCAACATGGCCGTCGAGTTGGCGCTGAAGGCTAAAGGGATCGCAATGGTACGCGCCAAGGTAGGCGATCGTTACGTACTGGAGCAGCTGGAGGCCCACCAATGGCTCCTCGGTGGTGAGGGTTCGGGCCATTTGTTGGCACTCGATAAGCACACGACGGGTGATGGTCTCATCAGCGCTTTACAGGTCTTGCAAGCGATGATTCGTCGCGGTCAGTCATTGGCTGAACTTCTGGCTGATGTGACCCTATTCCCGCAGACTTTACTCAATGTGCGGCTAACCCCTGAACAGGCCCAGTGGTCGAGCAATGACGCATTGAAGGCCGGTATTGCAGCAGTGGAGCGGCGCTTGGGAGACACTGGGCGAGTGTTGATTCGCGCAAGTGGCACCGAACCCGTTTTGCGGATCATGGTGGAGGCTGCTGACGCAGCGCAGGCTGCCTCGATGGCCCAGGAGCTCGCGGCATTGTTGTGACTGGATGAAGACCATGACAGCCCCCATCACAGTCGTTACAGCCGATTTATCAAAACCCAGCCATGCCCAAGCTTGGTTGGCGATGTTGGATGCCTATGCATCCGATCCTGCGGGCGGCGGAGAGGGCTTATCGGCGTTCGCGAAGGCTCACCTGATCGAGGCGATCCGAGCACGTCCAACCGTTTACAGCGTGCTTGCATTTGATGGCGATAAACCCGTTGGACTCGTCAATGCGATTGAGGGTTTCTCTACCTTTGCTTGCAAGCCACTGGTCAATATCCATGATGTTGCTGTGATTGCTGATTACCGGGGGCGGGGCATTGCCGGCCTCATGCTGGCGCATGCTGAGATGATCGCGCGGGGTCGGGGTGCCTGCAAGTTAACCTTGGAAGTGTTGTCGGGCAATGCGTCTGCGATTAACGCCTACCGTCGTCTGGGTTTCGAAGCCTATCAACTCGACCCAGAGCTTGGCGATGCACGATTTATGCAGCGGTGGCTGGACTAGCTGCGTGCGTAGGGCTGTATCTGATTCGTACCAGTATCGGAGTGGATACTGGCGTTGAAGGAAACGATGATCCGGTCCTCATCTCCCGCGTAAGGCATCGCCTGGTGGGGTAACCAGGAGGGGAAAATAACCAGTTGGCCTGGTATGGGCTCAATGTCGATATGGGCCTGCTGCAGATAGGCGTTACCAAAGTCCATATGCGCGCCACCCAATCGATTGAAATGGGGACCATAGAACCGCGTGATGCCGTTCTGCAGACCAAAAGCAGGGTGACTTTCTCTCGCTGGCCGTGCATCGACTTGCACGCAATACACGCCTGACCAAGAACAGTTCCCATGGGTGTGCACGTCATGATGAACACCGCCGTTGGCAATTTGGAACCAAATGCCCTCAATGCCAATTCGCATACCGGGTGCAGCGGTTGGCCATGCACCCTGGTTGGCGAGTACCACGGTTTGCCGCAATCCATCAACGATGAACCGAATCAATGACTGCCATTCCGGAATTTGGATTCGATTTAACAAGTTGTCGGCACTGGCATAAAACAAAGCGCCCGCTTTGGCGTTGGTATCAATCGCTCGCATGCCGGAGAAAGCCCTCGCAAGCAGCGCATTGGCTTCGGCTGCCTCAGCCCATTGGTGCACGCCAATGGGTGTTGCCCAAAGCGGGTAGAGCGGGTCGGCAGGCAGGGTCATAGGATGCGGTCTCAGACAATCTCATGCAATTGGTGTGTGGACGGCTGGCCAACGGAGCTGATGCCCTGTGCTCGCATGCAGATTTTCTATATCTGACTCGCTGTCGATATCAATGATGTACCGTTTGTTGTCATTTGCCCAACGGTAGACCTGCGCCGGATGGGCGGCCTGCCACTGCTTGCAGCCGACGTTCGCGTCACCCGACAATATTTGTTGCTTGACATCATCGCTGAACATAACGGGGTTACCAATCTGCTCGCCAACAATCGGTTGTACGACATGGCTATCCTCGGGCCGCTTCTTGTAGGCACCAATGAGGGCAGTGATGTCTTGGGCATTAATTAGCGGTTGGTCTGCCAAGGCCACGACGACCGCATCGAGCTTACCCGTTAACGCGCCTAGGCCCAGGCGTAACGAGCTCACTTGCCCACGCTCAGGCGCGGCGTTCCTCACAATGGTCACCGGAAAATCTTGTAACAAGGGCTCGATGTCATCGGCGTAGTGCCCGAGGACTACCACCACCTCATCCACCCCCGCGCCAGATAGGGCGATAAGCTGCCGTCGAATGAGCGGGACACCCCCCAACTCGAGCAGGCATTTGGGACGCGAACCAATGCGTGCGCCTTGGCCCGCCGCCAGTAATACCGCACCGACTACCACACGGCTATAGAGCCCGCCCCCGCCTTTTAGTATGCAGCCCATCGCTTCAATCTCCGCAGCATGAACGGTTGAGCGCCTGTTCCATGGCACTGATGAGTGAACCGCTGGCTTTCGTTACCGGTGCCGCTGTTGATTGAGGCGGGGCAGGGGGTACGTCCACGCGACTGCTTTTTGAATCCAGGCGACTGCGTTGCGTCGCGACGACGTTGGTGAGTACTGACAGTGCAATCTCCGCAGGCGTTTGCGCGCCGATGGGTACACCTGCTGGTGCGATGATCGCATCAACTGCATCTGGCGCTGCGCCGGCGCTGCGCAAGCTCTCTTTTAAGACAGTGGCCTTTTTGGCGCTGGCAACAAACCAAACCGCGTGTGTATTTAGGGCCAAGGCTGCTTTGAGACCTTGCAGGTCCCGTCGTCCTTGCGTCGCAACGACAACATCCGTTGGTGTATCGACCAATGCCGCCAGCGAGGCTGGGTCGTCGCTGGTCAATACGCGTGTGGCATCGGGGAAGGCCGTGGCAGTGGTGTCTTGGGCAATGACCGTCACTTGAAGTCCGACGCGGGGTGCCAATTGGGCTAGCGCTTTCGCGACCGCTGAGTCACCAATGATGGTTAGCTGTGCAGCAGGGACCATTGGCTCGATGAATAACTCCAACGTACCGCCCGAATGACAGGCCATACCGAACTCGAGGACGTCATTGAGTTGTTGCGTGGTGGTCTCGGTCGCCGGTGAGATCCGGATGTTACGCGGTTGCCCGTCCGCCAAGGCGTCACGCACGGTCTTGATAACGGTGGGCTGGGCACAGCCACCACCGATCCATCCGTGGATTCTGCCTTCCGCGGTGACAACGGCCTTGTCGCCCGCTTTTGCTGAGGTGGGCGGTTGGGTTCGGAGCACCGTTACCAGCGCAAAGGGCTGTTGTGCGCGGCTCAACCGCTGCGCCTCATCGATCCAATCAAAACGTTGCATGGTCAGTGCCTCAATCAAGTTAAGTTCAGCTTAGCGCAAGACGCGCTTTGCCTGAATCAGGTCATGTAAATTAGCCAATGGCAGGGTGCGATCAAGTTGTTTTTTGGCCTGTTGCATGGCGTTCGAAAACGCAATCTGGTGCGTCGGGTGGAACCAGCTTACCCGCGCACCGCGGGCCCGTAACGCCGACAGCGCCTCAGCCAGTCGCTCGGGCGGTTCGGTATCAAAGCCATCCGAAAAAACCCAAACTCGAGAGCGCGAAGAGAGTTGCGCGCGTGCATGGTTGCGGCTGAATGCCAGCAGGCTTTCCGCGATGCGGGTACCAGCGCCGAAGCCCGCCGTTACGGCGTTAATTTTTTCCTGCACGGCCGCAGAATCTCGCTGAAGCAAGCTGGTGATTTCGATGATTCGCGTATGGAAGACAAACGCCCGTGCCGGCGCTACCTGCGCAAACGCCCGCGCGACGCGAAGGTAAAAAGCCGCGTGGCTCTCCATCGAGCGACTGACATCGACCAGTATGAATACCTGTGGCTCGCGCTCGCGCCGCCGCATCCAGACGGGCGTGAGGGGTTCGCCTCCAAAAGCAATGCTTTTGCGCATGGTTTGTCGCAAGTTGAGACGATGCCCGCCAACATCTGCTCGCCATCGCCGCGTGGGCGTGGGCCGCAGGTTCGCCATGATGCTCATCGCTGCGTCCCGGAGGGCTGTGAGCTCTGATGGCAACCACATTTGACCGTCACGTTGCACCAGGGCCTCCGCGCGAGTCGCGCCACCTTGCGATAGATCTGACTCACTCGCAGGTGCATCGGAACCCGCAGCCTGGTCACCGGCCGATTGCGCAGCAGGCGCACCAGGTTTACTCTGATTTGACGTGGCGTCACTGCGTAGCGCTTCCACGGCTTGGCGTAGATCGCGGCGCGGCTTGGTTTGACCGCTGACTTTGACGGTTCCTCGAGTTTTATGGGGATGCCAGTACCGATCGAATAGGTCATCCCACTGGCGCCAATCGCGTAAGTTGTTGCACGCGATGGCGCGCCAAGCCGCGCGCACATGGCGCTCATCGAGTGAGCCGATGGCCATCATTGCCTGGCGCATGGCCACTTGCTCGGCAGGTCCCACCTTCAAACCGTGGTCTCTAAGAAGCGCTGCAAAACCGGCCATCTGTGCCCCAGCGGGCTGTGCGGGCTGTAAGTTCATGGGATCGGTTGAGGTCTTACGCCGTCGCGGCGGGCGCCGCCTGTTTAACCGCGACACCGTCATAGCGCTTACCTTCACTGATTTGAAGTAAGCGCTCGGCAGACATTGCGAAGTGATCTTCTTGTGTTTTAAGCAAACAGCCTAACGTGGTCAGCAAGGTCGCCATGTCACTCGTCAGGGTGTGGACGTTCATACGATGCAAGGCACGTATCCAGTCGAGAGTCTCGGCTATGCCCGGCGTTTTCGCCAAGTCCTCTCCACGCAACCGTTGGACAAATTGAACCGCCTCTTCAACCAACGTCGTATCGGCAGTTGGCAATACCGCCTTAACGATCGCCATTTCGCGGGCGAGTGTGGGGTAGTCCAGATGGTGGTACAGGCACCTGCGCCGCAGGGCGTCGGATAGCTCTCGAGTGCCGTTACTGGTCAATATGACTTGAGGGATCGTTATCGCTTCAATCGTACCCAGTTCGGGGACCGTCATTTGGTATTCGGCCAATACCTCAAGGAGAAAAGCCTCGAAAGCCTCATCTGCACGGTCAATTTCATCGATCAGCAGCACACAGGGTCCTGCGACGCTGATAGCGCGCAACAACGGTCTTTCGAGCAAAAACTCCCGACTGAATACATCGTCGGCTTTCAGCTTCGTACCGCTTGTTTCTGCAGCTCGAAAACTCAACAGCTGCCGACTGTAATTCCACTCATAAGCGGCTTGAGCCAAGTCCAGCCCCTCAAAGCACTGTAACCTGACTAGGGTCGCATCCTGCGACTTTGCCAGGGCCTGCGCCAGCGCAGTTTTACCCACACCCGCATCGCCCTCCAATAGCAAAGGGCGTTGTAACTCGCCTGCCAGCCAGACGGCCGTACTGAGCTCGTTATCAGCGAGATACCCCGATGTGTACAGTTTCTCGCGAAGCAGGTCAGGGGATGCGTGCATGGGTACGTCTGCGCAGTGCCTCAACTTCAGCCGCGGCTGCTAAACAGACCTTGCCACCAGCCTTTTAAGAGTTGCCAGAAGATTGCCAATCCATTGATCTCTTTGGCAATTTTGGGCGCCTCTGACGCGGTTGCCGACGCTGCCCCCGCGGCTGTGCCGATTGGCTCCGCTGCGCCAGACTGACCTGCGGTGCTCCCTGCGGACGTGGGAAGTGTCAAAGCCGTTTGACGGAAATTCTCGACAAACTGTCCCAGAATCATTTCAGAAACCTGAACCATCATGCGACCGCCGAATTGCGCAAACTTGCCGTTAACAATCACGGCGGCCGACCCGTTGAGCACGCAGTGTGCGGGGTTCGCTGGATCAGCAACGATCGCCGCAGACAGGTCCATCGATGCCGAGGACCCACCTTTGTCTGCACCTTTGCCGCGTAACACCACTGTTCGGTTTTCGGTATTGGTCTCTACGACATCGACGGTTCCGCCAAACTGCGCCACTGCCGGCCCGACTTTGACCTTGACGGCTCCTTTGTAGCTGGTATCGCTTAGTTGCTCCAGGATCTCAGCGCCCGGCATACAGCCCGCCGTCGCTTTGAGATCGCTTAACAACGCCCAAGCCCGGTCGGCATCAACGTCTAGTGGGTATTGCTTGTCGAGTTTGACTTCCATAATGGTTCAGTTTCTTTCAGTAAATGATCAAAGCGCCGCGCCGTGCTCGCGCAGTGACTTCCATAAGCGGTAGCTGCTGTGCGGCATATCGAGGTGCGTCACGCCCAGGTGCGAGAACGCGTCGACGACGGCAGAAGTGAAGGTGGGGATTGATCCCACGTGGGGGGACTCTGCCACACCTTTGGCGCCGATGGGGTGATGGGGGCTTGGCGTGACGGTGAAGTCAGTCTCCCACTTAGGCGTTTCCACTGCGGTCGGCAGGAAGTAGTCCATCAGCGTATTGCCCATCAGGTTGCCCTGCGCATCAAACGGCATCTGTTGCCCCATCGCGACGGCAAAGCCTTCGGTCAGGCCACCATGGATTTGGCCGTCGATGATCATCGGGTTGATCCGAGTGCCACAGTCATCCAGCGCATAGAACCGTCGGATTTTGGTCTCGCCCGTCGCACGGTCGATATCGACCACGCAAAGGTAGATGCCAAAGGGGTAGGTGAAATTGGGTGGATCGTAGTAGTGGACCGCTTCCAAGCCTGGCTCTAAGCCCTCGGGTGGTTGGTTGTAAGCTGCCCATGAGATTTCAGCCATGGTTTTGAATTTGGAATCATCGCCCTTTACCTTGAAGCGGTCGACTTCCCAATCCAAGTCACCCTCGTTGACCTCCAACAGGTGGGCCGCGATTTTCTTTGCCTTGGCGTGGATCTTACGAGCCGCCAACGCGATCGCTGCGCCCGCAACGGGCGTCGAACGAGAGCCATAAGTACCCAGACCGTAGGGGGCTGTTGACGTGTCACCTTCCTCCACCTGAATTACTTCGGATGGGATACCCAACTCGGTCGCAATAATTTGTGCGTAAGTGGTTTGGTGGCCTTGACCTTGCGTAATGGTGCCCATCCGTGCGATGGCGCTTCCGGTTGGGTGCACCCTGATCTCGCAGGAATCGAACATGCCAACACCCAAGATGTCACACATTTTGGATGGACCCGCACCAACAATTTCTGTGAAGGTCACCAGGCCGATCCCCATCAGGGTCGGGCTGTTGGGATCCGCTCGCTTGGCGGCTTGCTCTGCCCGTAAGCCCTTGTAGTCCACGGCATCGAGCACTTTTTGCAGCGCGGTGTGGTAGTCGCCGGAGTCGTATTCGAATCCGAATGCGCTGGTGTACGGGAACTGCTCTTTCTTAATGAAGTTTTTAGCCCGAATCTCCGCCTTGTCCATTCCCAGTTTTTGAGCCAGCACATCAACCATGCGCTCGATGAGGTAAACCGCCTCCGTCACGCGGAAGCTGCAACGGTAGGCCACGCCACCGGGCGCTTTGTTGGTGTACACGCCTTTCACACTCGCGTGCGCAGCGGGCACATCGTAGGAGCCCGAGCAAATGTGGAATAAACCGGCGGGGAACTTGGTGGGATCCGCACAAGCGTCAAACGCGCCGTGGTCGGCAACCACGTTGACGCGCAAACCCAAGATCTTGCCGTCTGAGGTCGCTGCGAGTTCGCCATCCATGTGGTAATCACGCGCAAACGCGGTGCTGGAAATGTTCTCAATCCGGTCCTCGACCCACTTGACTGGGCGACCCAAAACGATCGAGGCCACGATTGCGCAAACGTAACCGGGGTAGATGCCAACCTTGTTACCAAAACCGCCGCCAATGTCGGGGCTAATGATCCGAACTTTCGATTCTGGAATTCCGGACAGCAACGACACCACCGTGCGCACCACGTGGGGGGCTTGCGATGTGATGTGGGTTGTCAGTTCGCCACGGATAGGATCAAAGTTTGCGACACAGCCGCATGTCTCAAGCGGACAGGGGTGCACGCGAGGGTAATACATGTGCTGGGACACCTTGACGGGCGCCGCGTCGAAAGCCGCATCGGCTGCCGCCTTATCGCCTGCTTCCCATGTGAAGATGTGATTGTGGTGTTCCCGTTTACCGTGGGCACCTTCCGTTTTGCCAGCAAGATCCTCTCGCAAGACGGGGGCATCTGGCTTCAGCGCTTCAAAGGGGTCCATGACCACTGGTAACTCTTCGTACTCGACCTCGACAGCCTCTACCGCGTCTGCAGCAATGTAGCGGTCGTCGGCGATGACGATCGCCACCTCTTGCATTTGGAAGTGAACTTTTTCATCGGCCAAAACCGCCGCGACATCGCCTGCCAAGGTCGGCATCCAGTGCAGTTTGA
>JBMTSM010000061.1:0-9067 GCA_049448275.1 Burkholderiaceae bacterium | reverse complement strand
CCTCGCAGCAACACCATGAAGACGGGGGCGGTAAAGGACCTGCTACCCGCCAGCCTGTCTGATGTGGAAATGGCCTTCTGCTTCACGCAAGGTTTAAGTTGGGATGCGAAGGCCGTGCTCGCCCCCTTAGGCAAGCGAGCGGTTTGCGAAGACCAAATTGATGCCCTCGTGACGCAAGTGTGCGACAACGCGCAGCCTAATGACCGGATTTTGTGCATGAGCAACGGCGGCTTCTCTGGTGTCCACGACCGACTGCTCACGCAACTGAAGAAACGCTTCACGCCAGAAGCGTAAAGCGTAGCGGTTAACTGCGACGCGCTGCAACAGCCTCAGAAAGAAGCGCCAGCACCGTCTCAGAATCATCCCACCCCAGACAGGCATCGGTAATGCTCTTGCCATACGTAAGCGCAGTCGGATCGTCTTTGCCGGGTGTGAATTTTTGTGCGCCTTCCTCAAGATGGCTTTCGACCATGACGCCGAAAATTTGGTGCGAACCAGCACTGATTTGCGCCGCTATATCGCGTGCGACATCAACCTGACGTTCGAATTTTTTGCTGCTATTTGCGTGGCTGCAATCAACCATCACAGTCGCTGGTAACTTGGCAGCTTTCAGCTCCTCGCAGGCCTGCGCGACGCTTTCGGCGTCGTAATTGGGCGATTTGCCGCCACGCAAAATCACATGGCAATCCGGGTTTCCATTGGTTTGTACGATGGCCACTTGCCCTGTCTTATGGACCGACAAGAAGTGGTGCGGCCGCGCCGCCGCCTGGATTGCATCAGTCGCGATTTTGATATTACCGTCCGTGCCGTTCTTGAAGCCAATCGGCGCGGATAACCCCGATGCCAACTCACGGTGAACTTGGCTCTCTGTGGTCCGTGCGCCAATGGCACCCCACGCAATCAAGTCGCCGATGTATTGCGGCGAAATGACATCCAAGAACTCGCTACCAGCCGGAAGGCCCATCCGATTGATCTCAATCAACAATTGGCGCGCCATGCGCAACCCCTCGTCGATGCGGTAGCTTTCATCGAGGTAGGGGTCATTGATCAAGCCCTTCCATCCCACGGTGGTTCGGGGTTTTTCAAAATACACCCGCATCACCACTTCCAACGTATCCTTGTATTGTTCGCGCATGGCCTTTAAGCGGCGTGCATAGGCGATCGCGGCAGCGGGGTCATGTATCGAACAGGGGCCCATAACAACTAACAAGCGATCGTCTTGTCCCGTCAATATGCGCCTGACGTTTTGACGCGTTTGTGCAATCAGAGTCTCGATTGCGCTTCCAGCGATCGGGAAAAATCGAATCAGATGCTCGGGTGGCGGCAGCACATTGATACCATGAATGCGCGCATCATCGGTCTCACTGGTGCGGTCCACCTGGCTGTACCACGCATTGGTGGTTTGCTTGGAGATGGTGTTTTTCGCTGCCGTCATTTCGAATCCTTCAAATAAGCCTGTAGGGCTGGGTTAAGAAAACAAAAAAAAACCGCCGGTGACCGGCGGTTTATTTGGAGTCCTTAGTTTTTGCTCAAACTACTGTCTCTCGACCGCCGATGCTGCGTGAGATAAAAAAGTAGCTAAAGAAAAACTTCTGGTTGCTCATGGAGTTGGACTATAGCACAGGTTTCGGGGGGCGCTGTCGCGCACGTTAAGCGGTCCCGCCCACCGTCAAACCATCCACACGCAGGGTCGGTTGCCCCACCCCAACCGGGACGCTTTGCCCCTCTTTGCCGCAGGTACCAACACCGGAGTCGAGCCGCATATCGTTAGCAATCATGCTCACGCGGGTCAGCGCGTCGGGGCCATTCCCGACGATGGTTGCCCCCTTGACCGGGTACATCAAGCGCCCTTTCTCAACCCACCAAGCTTGGCTGGCCGAAAACACAAACTTACCGGATGTGATGTCGACTTGGCCTCCGCCAAAGTTGGTGGCGTACAGCCCCTTGTCGATACTGGCGACGATTTCCTCAGGGGTCTTGTCCCCGCCCAACATATAGGTGTTGGTCATCCGGGGCATGGGCACATGGGCATAGCTCTCACGCCGACCGTTACCCGTCGGTGCGACCCCCATCAGTCGCGCATTCATGCTGTCTTGCATGTAACCGCGCAAAATGCCGTCTTCGATCAAAACATTCCGCTGAGTCGCTTGCCCCTCATCGTCGATGTTCAACGAACCGCGCCGATCGGCAATGGTCCCGTCATCCAGCACCGTCACGCCTTTTGCTGCAACACGCTTGCCAATTTTTCCTGAAAATGCGCTGGAGCCTTTGCGATTGAAGTCGCCCTCCAAACCGTGACCCACCGCCTCATGCAACAAAATGCCTGGCCATCCTGAGCCCAACACCACCGTCATCTCTCCGGCCGGCGCAGGGCGCGCATCAAGGTTGGTCAAGGCAGCTTGTACGGCCTCCTCGACGTATTGAGCCACCAGGGCATCATCAAACATATCCAGACCCAAACGCCCCCCGCCGCCTGCACTACCCATTTCCCGGCGCTCACCTTGTTTGGCAATCACCGTAACGGACAGGCGAGACAGTGGGCGTACATCGGCTGCCATCAAGCCATTGGCACGCGCGACCAACACCACCTCGTATTCGCTGCCGAGGCTTGCCATGACCTGAACCACCCTCGGATCCCGGGCTTTTGCAAGCCGCTCGACCTTTTCAAGCAGGGCGACTTTGGCTGCGCTGTCCAGTGACTGGGTGGGGTCGGTTGCACCATAGAGGGCACGCGCCTTTGCGATTTTTTTCGCAGGAACCTTGACCCGTTTCTGTGCGCCCTGGTTGGTGATCGTGCGGACGGCCAACGCGGCATCGCGCAGGGCTGTCCACGAGAGGTCATCCGAATAAGCGAATGCTGTTTTCTCGCCACTGATCGCGCGGACACCGACCCCTTGGTCAATCGAGAAACTACCGCTTTTCACGATGCCTTCTTCCAGGCTCCATCCCTCTGCACGGGTGTACTGGAAGTACAGATCCGCATCGTCCACCCCGGTCGCGAGCATGTCGCCCAGGGCACGTCGAAGGTGGGTCTCGGTCAAACCATGGGGAGCTAACAGCGTGTCGTGCGCTGTGGCGAGGCGGGCAAGGGTGGGTTCGCGTGAAATCATGACTCTATTGTAGAAAGAAGCGTTCAGGGCTGCGTACCCTTAGCGTCAACAAGGGATTGAACGAAGGCCCACATCGCGCTGTCATCGTCAGCCTCCAGCCCAGCTGCCAATGCCTGGGCAAAGTGTTCTTGCGCGATGGCGCCCATTTCAGGCGAGTAGCCCACGCCACCGGCCGCCTCCATCGCCAATCGGCTGTCTTTGGCGAGCAGACGCATGTGGGCACGAGGGGTGGGGTCGTCGGCCAGTACCCGACTGAGACGGTCCATCGCAATCCAGCTGTGCCCACTCGACTCACCAATGACCGCCAGCGTCTTTTTGGGGTCCAACGCAAGGCGAGCGGCCAGCGTCATGATTTGTGCCGCTCCCACCAAGTTAATCGCCGCCAATAGGTTGTTGACTAATTTGGTCTTAGCACCGTCGCCGATGACATCTCCCAGATCAAAAACCGGATTGGCCAAGGCCTCCAATACAAACCACCACTGTCGGCGTGTGGGCCCAGAGACCATGAGGCTCATGGTGCCTGCTGCTGCACGCACAGGGCCACCAGACATGGGGGCATCTATCAACGCGATGCCCGCAGATGCCAACCGCGTCGCAATGGCCTGCACATCGACGGGCCCCAACGTCGGCGTGAGCAAGACGGTTAAACCCGCTGGCGCAGACTCGCAAACGCCATTGACACCCCACAGGACGTCCTCGCACTGGGCCGCATCAACCACGCACACAACCAACAAAGCGTCCGCCCCCAACGCGGCAGCAACCGCACCGGGCGATGAAACCGTATGGCTACCCAGTGCTTGCGCGGCCTGCATGCGCTCGGGTTCGATGTCATACACGGTCGCGGCACCGCCCAGGGAACGCCAGCGGGTCAGCATGCCCATTCCCATGTTGCCAACGCCAATGAAGCCAATATGGGTTTTTTCAGTGCGTGACATCACGGGTCTTTCTAGCGTTGCATGAGGCGTTTGGTACGCGCAATCGACATCAAAATACCGAGGCCGACGCCGAGCGTCACCATCGCCGTACCGCCGTAGCTGATGAATGGCAACGGCACGCCTACAACCGGCAAGATGCCGCTGACCATCCCCATATTGACGAAACCGTAAACAAAGAAATTGAGGGTTAACGATCCCGCCAAAAGACGAGAGAACAAGGTCGGCGCCTCCATGGCGATGGTCAAACCTCGGATAATCAAGAAAACCAGGCCGATCACCAGTGCAGTCGTGCCCAATAACCCAAATTCTTCACCGAACGCGGCGTAAATAAAGTCGGTTGTCCGCTCAGGAATAAATTCCAAATGGGTCTGCGTCCCTTGCATAAACCCCTTACCCAAAACACCCCCTGAGCCAATGGCAATCATGCCTTGAATGATGTGAAAGCCTTTACCTAAGGGATCTTGATAGGGATCGAGCAACGTGCATACCCGCTGCTTTTGATACTCATGCAAGACGACCCAATCAACCCCTTTGGCACACAAGGTGGGTTCCATCACTATGAGCACCACAATACCGATCGCACCTATCAAGATTGGCGGCAAAATCAGGCGCCAACTTAACCCAGCAAAGTAAATGACGAACAAACCAGAGGCTAAGACCAAGAGCGATGTGCCCAAGTCTGGTTGCGTCACAATCAAGCCGACGGGGATCAGCAAAATCAGGCTGGCAACGACAAAGTCCAATGAGCGCATCTGCCCCTCGCGTCGCTGGAACCACCAAGCCAGCATCAGCGGCATGCCAATCTTCATGATCTCGCTGGGCTGAATCACCACACCTACATTGAGCCAGCGCTGCGCACCTTTTTTGGTCAACCCGAACACGGCGACCGCGATCAAAAGCGCGACGCCGACGGTGTAGAGCGGCACCGCAATCGTCAGCAACCGCTGCGGCGGCACTTGGGCAAATATAAAAAGCGCTGCACCAGCGATCATCATGTTACGCGCATGGTCGACAAAGCGGGTGCCATGGTCAAAGCCGACCGAGTACATGGTCGCCAATCCCGCGATCGACAAACAGATCACCACGACCATCAACGGGCCGTCGAAACCGGCGAACCAAGGCGCAAGGCGCTTGGACCAGCTGGATTGTTTGATAACCACGGACATGGCGCTATTATCGACGCTGTGCGCACGGTTTTCGCCGCCTTTTCGTCCCTCAAACTCTGGAGACCCTATGCGGACCACCCACTTGCTTTACTTGCACGGGTTTCGATCGTCACCGCAGTCGACCAAAGCGCGGCAAATGCACCAGTGGGTGAGCCAACGCTACCCCCAAGTGCACTTCGCGTGTCCCCAACTCCCCCCATCCCCCCTTGAGGCCATCACCCTGATCGAGACGATCACCGCCAACTGGCCGGCAAGTCACGCCGCAGTGATGGGTTCCAGTCTTGGTGGGTTTTACGCGACTTACATTGCCCATCACAAGGGATGGCCGAGCGTGGTTATCAACCCCGCCGTGGCGCCATACGACCACGGCGATCGGTTGGTCGGCACGTTCCCGCTGTGGCACGACCCGAACGCGACCATGACGTTCACCGAAAACGACCTGCAGGCCCTGAAGGCATACGCTGTATCCGCCGCTTTGGTACCCATCAACACCATGGCGATCGTGGCAAAAGGGGATGAGGTGCTGGATTGGCGGGAAATGAGCCAGCACTACCACCGGGCGCAGCTCCATCTCATCGCTGGGGGTGACCACGGGCTTTCAAATTTTGAGCCTTGGCAAGAACCCATTGCCGAATTTCTGCATCTGGCGGCTTAATTTACCTGCCTGAGCTTCCCGTCGTAACGCCCCGGGTCGCCATCGTGGGACAATGCAGTCATGTACCTTTTGTTTGAAGACGCCGGTAAATTTTTAGCCGGCCGCATCCTGTCTGAAACAGACGCATCATCCCAAGTCGAGGTGGCCTCAGGCAAACGACACAAAGTCAAAGCGACCCATGCCCTGTTGCGGTTTGAACAACCCGAGCCCGCGCAGCTGCTGACGCAAGCGACAACCACCGCCGAAGAGATTGACCTAGACTTGGCGTGGGAATGTGCCGGTGAGGAGGAGTTTGGTTTTGCCGACCTGGCAGCCGATTACTTTGGCGCCAAACCATCCACCGTGCAATTGGCCGCGGCCCTGTTCCGCCTGTTCGAAGCGCCACACTATTTCCGTCGAGCGGGTAAGGGTCGGTTCAAAAAAGCCAGCCAAGAGGTGCTCCAACAGGCGTTAGCGGGTATTGCCAAACGTCAGGCCATCCAAGCCGAAATTGACAGATGGACAGAGGCGCTGTGTGCCCAACAGTGCCCAGAGCCAATCAAGGCGCAGCTCTACAAAATACTGTTCAAGCCGGATAAAAACGCGCCGGAATACAAAGCGGTGGTCGCCGCCAGTAAACAAACGCAAACGGGCGCCCTCAACCTGTTGGCGGCAGCCGGGGCAATCAGCAGCCCCTTTGAGTTCCATTGGCAGCGTTTTCTGTTCGACCAATTTCCCAAGGGCATTGCATTTCCTGCGTTGAATACCCCCGCCGTTGATGCCGCCAAACTCCCATTGGCTGACGTCAAAGCCTTTTCAATCGATGATTCCAGCACCACAGAAATTGACGATGCACTGTCTGTGCAAGGCTTGGGCACACCCGTCATCACCTTGGGCATCCACATCGCCGCGCCCGGTTTAGCCATCCAACCCGATGACCCGATCGATCAGCTGGCGCGCACGCGGATGTCCACCGTGTATATGCCCGGCTACAAGATCACCATGCTACCCGACTCGGTGGTTAATCAGTACACGCTCGCCGCCGGTCAAGACTGTCCCGCGCTGTCGCTCTACGTGGATTTTGACGCCAACGATTTAAGCGTCCTGAACACCGTGACCAAGCTGGAGCGGGTCACGATCGCGGAAAACTTGCGTCATGATCAATTGGGTGATGTTTTTAACGACGCCTACTTTGATGATCCCGCCCCCAACAGCCAACCCAACTGGGGTAGCGAACTGCGTTGGCTGAACCGGCTCGCCAAACACCTCAAGGCGCAACGTGAAGTCGTTCGAGGTAAGCCTGAAAATTTCAACCGTCCAGACTACACCTTCAAATTGGACAAGCCGGGCAGCCCTGATGACTTCCCGGCGGGTGATGAAATCGTACGAATTGGGGTGCGCCCCCGCGGATCGGCACTGGACCTGATCGTGGCTGAGGCCATGATCGTGGCGAACAGCACATGGGGCCAGTGGCTTGGGCAGATGGG
Organism: Burkholderiaceae bacterium; assembly: GCA_049448275.1. Classification (GTDB taxonomy): domain Bacteria; phylum Pseudomonadota; class Gammaproteobacteria; order Burkholderiales; family Burkholderiaceae_C; genus RS62. Next base: position 1,735 of record JBMTSM010000061.1, on the reverse strand, counting down.
CGTCCCAGGGATCTACCGATCGCAGGCCAGTTTGGCACCCGGTAACAAAGTACGCATGGGCACCAAAGTGGCTCCCCATGCAGGCATCGGTGTACCCGCCTACGCATGGAGCACATCGCCGCTGCGGCGCTACGCAGACTTGGTTAACCAGTGGCAACTCATTGCATGCGTTAACAACGGGCCAACGGCGGCGCTGGTGGCCCCGTTCAAACCCAAGGACGCGCAACTGTTTGCGATCATCAGTGGATTCGAGGCGAACTACAGTGCGTACAACCAGTTCCAAAACGCAATGGAGCGCTACTGGACTTTGCAATACGTGTTGCAAAACCAGGTAACTGAGGTCACCGCCACGCTCATCAAAGACGACTTGGTCCGAGCAGACGAGCTGCCGTTGGTTCTAAACGTGGTCGGAGCCTCCGGTTTGCCACGTGGTGCCCATGTGCGAGTCACACTGTCTGCCCCTGACTTAATGGCGTTAGACATTGTCGGCACCGTCGTCGAGCGGCTTGACGTAGATGACTCGGGCAGTGACACCTTCGAAGACGCCGATGAGGGCGAAGCACCCGCACTGCGGGTCACGGTGGCCGTTGATTTGGACGATGCATCAACAGCTCAAGTAAGTCAGGGTTGACTGGTCACTTGCCATGCGTCTGTCCAACGGCCTCCTCATCTCGATAGCGTTGCATGCGAGTGTTCTGTTAATTGCGGACACCCCAATCGATAACCGCGCACGCGATTTGGAAAACCAAGGGCTTGAGGTCGTTTTGGTCAACGCCAAGAGCGAGGAGATACCGACCCAGGCACAGGCTGTCGCACAGGTCAACCTGGCTGGCGGTGGCGAGGCCAGTCAGGGCATCGCCACCTCGCCTGACCTGCCGGCCGACAGAAAACAAACAGGGCAAAACGCCAATACAAAGGGGCGTGCAGCGATCGCCATCAACCCTACGCCTGATGCGGCACTGGCCCGCCTGCAAGTTCAAGAGCAGCAGCTGCTCACGAGTCTCAAGCAAAGCTTAATGGCCACGCCATTGCGCCAGTCAGCGTCAACTTCAGGCACCAGCGGCGAAGTGGGACTTGATGACGCGCGTGCGATGCGCTTACAAATGCTTGACCACATTGCAAAGCTTGAAAGCGCTATCTTCGAGAGTAATCAGCGACCCAAGCGCCGCTTCATCAGCCCGGCAACCAAAGCAGCGGTTTACGCACGCTACTTTGACGACATGCGCGAGCGCATTGAGGCGAAGGGTACCCAGTCATTCCCCACGCAAGATGGACAACGCCTCTACGGCGATTTGATTGTGGCAATCACCGTGAACCGCGAGGGGCGCGTGTTATCCACGAGTGTGCTGTCCCCCTCCCCCATACGGGCATTGAATCAGCACTCGGTCAATTTGGTGTCCGCCATGCAATTTCTGCCGTTTGACAAAGCGCTGAAAGCCGTCGCAGATGAACTAACGGTCGTGACACAATTTAACTTCCTTCAGGATCAAACCGTGAGCGCGACCCTGCAGGCCCCACGCTGAACACCACGGTCTCTCATCCAACGCAACACCATGGCGACCCGTAGCCTTAAACGATCAGGGTACCCCCGCTTCACCCGCCGCTTGGGCGTGTGGATGCTTTGGCTGGCCATCGCGCTTGGGGTGGCCCAGTGCCTGGCGATCAGCCGAATTGCAGTCATGATTTGGATAGACCCCATATCCACCAGCCTGCAGCGAACCCAAGCGCTCAAGCT
>JBMTSM010000060.1:0-9097 GCA_049448275.1 Burkholderiaceae bacterium | reverse complement strand
TGTTGGATTAGTTTTTAATCTGTGTCCAGACAGACTTGCGAATGTAGTCAGTCGCTGCCTGTGGCATGGCCACGTAGTCGAGCTCGTCGGCCAGTTTACCGCCACTCTTGAACGCCCAGTCAAAGAATGCCAACGCCTCTTTTGACTTCGCCGCATCCGTGGGCTGCTTGTACATCAGGATGAATGTAGCCGTCGTGATCGGCCAGCTCTTCGCACCCGGCTGGTTGTTCAAAGACAAAGCCATACCAGGCGCTTTGGCCCAGTTCGCACCGGCTGCCGCTGCGGCAAAGGTGTCCGCATCAGGCGCCACGTACTGGCCGTCACGGTTCTTTAACAGCGCCACGGGTAACTTGTTGGCTTTGGCGTAGGCGTACTCCACGTAGCCAATCGAGCCGCGAATCTTCTGCACGTTGGCGGCAACGCCGGCGTTACCCTTGCCACCCACCGAGGCGTCCGCCGGCCACTTCACAGCCTTACCCGTGCCCACTTTGTCCGCAAACGGCTTGGACACCATGCTCAGGTACTCGGTGAACACCGAGGTGGTGCCCGAGCCGTCCGCACGGTGCGCAACCGTGATGGTGCGTGAAGGAAGCTTCACGCCCGGGTTCAGGGCTGCAATCTTGGCATCGTTCCACTTGGTGATACCGCCCATGAAGATCTCTGCCAGCACCGGCCCATCGAGCTTGAGGGTGCCAGAGGCGATACCGTCTAGGTTGTAAATGGCCACCACACCCCCCATCACGGCGGGGAACTGCACCATGCCCTCTTTGGCCACTTCAGCACCGTTCATGGGCGCATCGGTTGCACCAAAGTCGACCGTTTTGGCCTTGATCTGCTTGATACCACCGGACGAGCCAATGGATTGGTAATTCACGCTCTTGCCAGTTGCGGCCTTGTAGGCTTCGGCCCACTTGGCATAGATCGGCGCGGGGAAGGAGGCACCAGCGCCCGTCACGTCTTGCGCCAACACCGCGCTTGTCATCAACGTACCAGCGGCGACTACCGCCAGCGTTTTAGAGAAAGACCGTTTCATTTCGTTACCTCTTTGAATTTGGTTCAGATCGTTGTGATCAAGGTGAACTGTAATTCCCGAATATGACGGTTTTGTGACAACGACTCACCAGTTAAAAATAAGGTCTGCGCGACTTTGAGTTGCGGCGATGAGTCGTGCATTGGGCTCATCGGTCGCAGTCACCCAATCTTGCGCATCTGACAAACTACGACCGAATTGCTGGTGGCGATCTATGAGCCGACGGTTACGCAAGCTGTCGTCTACCGCCACATACCAAACCTCATCCATCAGGGCCCTAACTTTCGTCCAAGGTCCCTCGTCCAGCAACAAGTAATTGCCCTCGGCAATGACCAACTGTGTATCGGGAAACACGGGAATCGCGCCAGCCACCGGCTCCTCAATCTCACGTCGAAATTCGGGTGCGTAAATTACCTCATCAGCAGTCTGTGTTCGGATACGCGACAGCAATGCACCGTATCCTGCAACGTCAAAGGTGATGGGGGCGCCTTTACAGTGCGCCAATCCCAGACGTTGTAGCTCAATATTTGCAAGGTGAAAGCCATCCATTGGGACCACTTGCGCTGAGACACGACAAGAGACGCGCAATGCCTCCGCTAGAGTTGATTTACCTGCGCCAGGCGGGCCAACCAGGCCAATCAGTTTGCGCTTCCCATCGGCCACCAAAATCTCTAAGCGCTCCAAATATTGGGGAGGGACAGCGGGTAGGGTTAATTTAGACATTTAGGGTGAAATAGAATTTCGTCACGACCCGAAATGATAATCGCACCGTATCATGCGTAAAAAAGATAGACATTGCAGTGAAACTCCGGCCACTCATTGGCTCAAGCGACATGGGGTCACTTTCACGCCGCATACCTATCACTACGTTGACCGTGGGGGGACAGCTGAGTCGTCTAAGCAGTTGGGCTGGCCAGAGCACGCTGTGGTGAAGACTTTAGTGATGCAAAACGAAAAGGCCGAACCGCTGGTCGTGCTGATGCATGGTGACTGCAGCGTTAGCACGAAAGCACTGGCGCGCGCAGCCGGGTGCAAATCAATTGAGCCCTGCTCGCCCGTGGTTGCCCAACGACACAGCGGCTACTTGGTCGGTGGCACCTCGCCATTTGGTTTACGCAAGGACATGCCAATTTACCTTGAGGCTAGTATTATTGAGTTAGAAAAAATCCTAATCAATGGCGGGGGACGGGGCTTCCTGCTGGAAATCAGACCGCAAATATTGGTGGATGTGTTGGGAGGGGTTACGGTGAGCTGTGCGCTAGCCGCTTGAGCCACATCGCCCTTCGGTTCAAAGGCGTCGCGCCAAAACGACCGCGATGCCAGAGCCCCAACCCACCATCCAACACCAGGCACGCAGGAACCAGTGGCTAGATGGCCCCGCCAAAGCCAGGGACTCATCGCGATGGTGCTGTTCATCCACCTGGCAGCGTTGCAGCAGAGGCAATAAACCCTCTGGGCCGTCAACCGATGTGAGGTGATCAATTTGTTGCTGATAGTGCTGGTCGACAAACGTCTCGACGGCCGCGATCGTAGCGTATACGGAGACTCGACCAAACAGCGCGGGCATCGCACCCGTGAGCCAACCGGCTAGACGCCAAGGTCCCAAGAGGATGCTTCTTTGTGTTGCAGGCAACCATTGTTCGATGAGCGCTAGGTGCTCAGCCTCGGTCGAGCCATGGGCTTTGGCGAATGCAATTAACTCTTCATCATTACGCCACTGGGCTACGGCAACAATACCCGTGTAAATATAGACGGCACCGGTCTCGCCAGCATGATCAGAGCGCAGTTCGCGCAGGAGGTAATTCGACAAAGTGAGCGGCACAGCGGATTTATAGGAATAGGCGTGAAAGCAATGTGGATCGGCGTGCGCAAGCATATCCCACACGATCGGGGGACACCGTTACACCCGCCGCTTCACCCCAAGCCGTATTGGGTTATCGCAGGCCGTTGGGCTACAGATCCAAAACGATTTGTTGGTCAGGCTCAGCGGTTCGTGAGCAACACAGAATGATCTTGCGCGATCGATCTGTCTCACTCAAAACAAAGTCACGATGCTGAACCGCGTCAGATTGCGCTGCATCGAAAGGCGTGGCACAAACACCGCATAGACCATCACTGCACTTGACATCAAGAACGACACCAACAGCTGCCAATGCCTCTACCGCTGTTTGGTTGGCACCAACTTTTAAAACCTTTCCAGACCGCATCAGCTTGATCTTGAACGGATGGTTGGTCCAAGCAGGTGTCTCAGGTGCAGTGAAATACTCTCTATGACAATTGGCGTCGGGCCAATCACGCTCTTTTGCAATCGCAAAAACAGCATCCATATAGCGCGATGATCCGCAGACGTACAGGTGCATACCAGTGGCAAACGCAGGCACCATCTTTGACAGGTCGGCGCGTGTTCCTTCGTTGCTGAAGTGATAGTGCACCCGGCCGGCCCAGGGGGCATCACGCAGATCATCCAGAAAGCCAGCCTCTGTCCGATCTTTTGCGCTGTAGTGCAGCGTGAAATTTCGATCCAAACGGTGTAAGCGGTGTGCCATGGCAATCAGCGGTGTGACACCAATACCGCCTGCAAACAAAAGGGACTCACTGGCATCTTCTACCAGCGGAAAGTGATTTGTCGGACGCGAAATGAATACGCGGCGACCTGCATTAAAGACCCGATGCATCAGGGCAGAACCGCCACGCCCCTGCCCCCCTTGGTTGACGGTGGGCTCTCTGAGCACACCCAAAACATACTTGCTGGAATCTGCTGGATCGCCAGCCAAACTGAATTGACGCAGGTACTCGGGTGCGACAACCACGTCGATATGGGCTCCTGCCTCGAATGCGGGCAATGGCGCTCCATCGAGTGATTGAAACTCGTACTTAGCGACACTCGGCACCATGTCTTCACGCTTCACCAATTGGACCGGAAATACTGGCGGCTCCACGGGTAAAGGCGCAGGACCCGGTACCAAGTCCGTCGTCTGACCGTTTGCCAATCGCATGCGGTATTCGGCTGGCGTTAGGAGCGAGCGATATCTCACGATCCCCTCCTCCCGATTCACGGGATGGGGTACCGGGTAAGGTTGCGGCATCTTGTCGGCTGGGTAAACCGCGAGCGTCTGTTCTTCGTAGCGCAGTTTGAGTTCTTTTTGAAGTCCGCGTCGATTGGTTTGCGCAGCCTGCACGTATCGTCCTGTCTTTGGGTCGAGCTCAATATCCCACCACCACGTCTTTATCGGGTTGATGTCGCCACGGTTCAGCTGGTCATCGAGTCGTGCGAGCACAGGGGCAACGGCTGGTAACTTGATAGCCACCTGACGCCAGAGGCTGTCTGCAAGTACCCCCTCCAGATTCCAAGGGCAGGTTTTCATGCAACGACCGCACATCCCACCCGCTGCGTTCGTGATGCGGTAACGGGTGCATTTCTCGGCATCGCTTTTCCAGATCTCATAGCCGTTGTACATCAACTTGGGGCCAGCGGTAATGGCACCCGATGGGCATTCGCGTGCGCACTTATTGCAGCTTTCACAAAAATTTTGAAGACCAAAATTAATGGGTAAGTCAGCCTGCATGGGTAAGTCTGTCGTCACGGTACCGCTCTTGAGGCGAGGTCCCAAAAATGGATTCAAGATCACCTCACCAATGCGACTCACCTCGCCTAATCCCGATAGCAACAACAACGGAGGTTGCAAGACGTCACCATCGAGTACCGAGTGAACCCGCGCGCTGTAGCCAAGCCGGCGAACTTGCTCCGCAATGACCCCGCCCATCAAAGAAAATCGCAGATAGGCGCGCATGCTCTGAGCGACGCTAATCCAGTCATCGCCACTGGCACCATCCATGGTCTCGTGGCCTTGGTCGATCAATAAATTGATTGCATTCTTATGGTACGCAGGCAACGCGTTACCACCGGCATCGTGCGAGTAATACGCCCACTCAGGCACAGCGCACAGACCAACCGCGTCCACCCCGAGGAAATACGACGACGCCTTCAGGTTATGGGCATTGCGCACAGGATCAGCCGTGCGGGGTGAAACGCCGCCACGCGCCTCTCCAAACTGAAGCAACAACAGCGCACCCAGCGCCCGTCGGGCACACGCACCGATCGGACTCTTCATGACATAGTGCGCGTTTTTAGCCTGATCTTGAACGGTACTACCCAAATCACCAAAAAGCGATCGCGCAAAAAAGTCAGCACGCTTCGGAAAGCGCGGGACGCGGTCATGATCGATAAAAGTCGTCGGCTCTGCCTGTCGCGCAATCGATTCAAAGGGATAAGCGCCGTCCTTGAAGTCGCGATTCGCGTAGGGTTGCTGATTCGCTTTCCCTTTCAGGCTTCCTAAGCCCAGCTGCCATGCCAGGCCATGGCTTTGCGACTTTTTCTGTTGCGGAGCCAATGGCCAATCGACAGCCATCTCAAAGTTAGTCGTCACCGCTGCCAAGCCGTAACGGGAACCGAGGTAAGGATGCGTGCCGTCTGACAGTGACAAACCTGCAGCAACCGCTAATCGGGGTAAGTCCACGTCACTGCAGCTGGCACTGTGCGCCCGCGCCTCAAAGCCCAACAGACGAAGGTAGTTTGACAACAGCACCGCTGTTTGGGATGCAAGCAACGCGGCCCGATGCATTTGGGCATCGCCAATCCAATCGGCACCTGGCTCATCTACGCGTGGATCGCGCGGATATTCGATCGCAAGGACTATGGCATGACTGTGATGCGCAATGCTCGGATGCTTCGCGCGCGCAGACTCGAGCACATCGGCCAGAATCATATCCATGCCGGCCGCAAAACTGGTCGGTTGGCTGCTCGCCAGCTCGTCACCCAAGGCACTCACCTCAGGGTTGGTAATCGGTTGTTCTAAAAGAGCCGCTTGAGGAAGCGCACAAACACCTACCAACGACGCGTCGAAATAATAACCAGCGGCTTTGATGTGATTCGCGCGCTCTGCCGGCTCGGACGGCACTTCGCCCTTCTCTGGATTGATCGGTCCATCGCGCACCAGGTCAAACATCGCAGCATAGCGCGTCATCGCATTGACCAATGAGTCTTGGTAAGCGCTGTGATACTGCAAAGCCGTCATCGTGGGCATCGCAGATAAATCCGGTAGCTTCGTATCTCTGGCAAGTCGCTCACAGGGATAAGGCCCAAGATGAACCGGCCGTTTGCCATAAGAAAACAATCGCATCGAGAATCCTTTTATCAAACGAACTTTGATGTACTCAAAACCCAGCTTGGGGGGTCTTCACTCCCATCATATTGAGTAGCCTCTCATTCGCCAAGAAAACGCTGCGATGAGATACACCACGAATCGGTATAAAAACCAAGCGCGTGGTTGCAAGATAGCCATGTTTCTCTCACCCTATTTCGTACAAAGGCATGAGGTAACATGGCGACGCCACACGGTCTATCAACTGCCAAAACATCCGACAATGGAAGCATTACTCATCTCAACCGGCGTAGTAGCCCTTGCTGAAATTGGCGACAAGACGCAACTCCTCGCATTTATCCTCGCGGCGCGTTTCAAGCTGCCCTTGCCTATCATTGCCGGCATCTTAGTAGCGACGTTGGTTAACCATGGTTTAGGCGGCGCTTTAGGTGCGTGGATCACATCGGTCATTAGTCCAGAAATCATGCGCTGGGTGTTGGGCGGTTCGTTCATTGGGATGGCGATCTGGACGCTCATTCCCGACAAAATTGAAGAAGAGGAAACGCAGGTTGCCAAACACATGGGTGTTTTCGGCGCAACTTTAGTCACCTTCTTTTTGGCTGAGATGGGTGACAAAACACAAATTGCGACCGTCGCCCTCGCCGCACACTACACCACCCCGTTGATGGTCATTGCAGGTACGACTCTGGGCATGCTCATCGCAGACGTCCCCGCCGTTTTCGTAGGCAATCGATTCGCCGCCAAAATCCCAATGAAGTTAGTGCATGCCATCGCAGCAGGTATTTTTGCGGCCATGGGAATTTTGACGCTACTTGAGGTGGACAGCTTATTCGCCCATCACGACGCCCTCGCGTCGTGGATCGGCACCGCCTTGCAGCTGACCACGCTGCCATTTGATGGCTTGGAGTCCACTGGTCATATCCAACTCGCGGATCTCATGGTCTTTGGCTCTCAACGCATCTAGCGTTGCCGCTGGAAAGCGTTCTTTCTCCAACAGGGTGGGGCCGTTGATACTGGCAAAGTTAGGCAGATTAATTGCCTCTTGCGGTGACATGCCCCAGTTCAACATGCCGTAAAGGGCTTTAGCGGTGTAATGAATGATGAGTGCACCACCGGGCGAGCCAACACTGGAAACCAAATTCCCGCTCGCCTTGTCGAACACCAAGGTCGGGGACATGGACGAACGCGGGCGCTTACCAGGTTCGACTCGGTTAGCGATAGGTTTTCCGTCTGCACCTTTTGGGGCAAAGCTGAAATCGGTTAATTCGTTATTGAGCAGGAAACCTTTGACCATCAGGCGACTGCCAAAAGCGGCCTCGATCGTCGTGGTCATGGCAACGGCATTCCCTTGCGCATCAACAATGCTGATATGGCTGGTTCCATATTCGATTTGGTCCGGCATTGGTGCATGACTGGTTTTGACCGGGGCCGGGTCACCAGGCTTTGCCCGCTTCATGCTTTGATCACCAATGGCAAGCGCGCGACGAGCTAAGTATTCGGGATTGACCAAGCTCTTCCAGTCACCGCCCGGAGCCTCGACAAAGTCAGGGTCAGCGACATACAGGCCGCGATCGGCAAAGGTCAGTCGGCTCGCTTCGGTGTATTGGTGTAACCAGGCCGCGGTGGGTAATCCTTCGTCCAAGCTGTCTTGGCGGGTCATGGCAGGTGTCATGCCTAAGATTTGGGCGACGGCAAGTGCCCCGGAGCTCGGCGGTGGCATGCCGCAAATGACATAGGTCATTTGTGTGACCGCGGTGTAGTCCGTACAAAATGCACTGCGTGTTTTAGGTCGATAAGCCGCCAAATCCGACAAGGTCAGATTGCCGGGGTTAGTCGGGTGCTTCTGCACCTTGTCGACGATGGCCTGCGCGACGTCCCCCGCATGCAACGCGTTGGACTTGTCCTTCGCGATGGCTTTCAACACGACCGCTAATTCTAGATTTTTCAATACATGGCCAACAGGCCAAGCTTCACCTTGGGGGGTGTAAAAATACGCTGCGGCAACGGGATCCTGTTTAAGATATTGATCGGCTTTTAGTAACGTGTGCAGTCGATCGCTCACGGGGAAACCGTTCTCAGCCAATGCAATCGCCTGTTCAAATAGCTTGGGCCAAGGCAGCCTGCCGTGCTTGGCGTGGGCCAGCTCCAACATGCGCACGGTACCCGGCGTGCCCACAGCACGCCCGCCAACCAAACCGTCGATAAATGGCATGGGCTTGCCGTCTGCGCCAAGAAACAGGTTTTCGGTGACGGCCATGGGAGCAGTCTCTCGTCCATCGTAGGCCACGGTTTGCTTACCGTCGTGATGCAGCAAAAACGCGCCGCCGCCAATGCCGCTGGACTGAGGCTCCACCAGGGTCAACACCATTTGCACGGCTATCACGGCATCAACGGCACTACCGCCAGCGCGCAGTATTTGATAACCCGCGTCAGTTGCCAAAGGATTAGCTGCAGCGACGGCAAATCGCCTGTGGGTCCAACCTTCTTTCTCTTTGTAGCCCGATGCCAGCTCTGGTTGCAGCAAGAGCTGTTGGTTGGCTGTTAAGGAAGCTGCGTGGTTAGGCGTATAGACCGATGCACATCCCGTTAACAAGAGCGTACAGGTAATGGCACTGACAACACAAAAGGGACGGCTGAGGATCATGCGCTTCTTTCGACACTGAGATGACCCTCTATCTTGCAACTAAACTGGTTTTTCGGGAATCACCAGTTGCAAGTTGTGTCAGTCGGAGGTCAAAAACAAAAAACGCCCTAAAAAGGGCGTATTTGCTAGCTGTCTGGCGGAGCGAGAGTCCGCATAATTGCAGGGCTAAAGTAATATTCGATACGGTTTACCCATCATACGACCCAACATAAAACACGCTGCGCAAAGTATGTTCAATGAACATGAATTGCTACACAACAA
>JBMTSM010000059.1:0-9182 GCA_049448275.1 Burkholderiaceae bacterium | reverse complement strand
CACCAGACAGGTGGTTGGGGTACTTGTCCTCGGCGCCACTGAGCCCCACTTTGTTTAGGTAGTGACGCGCGCGCTCTAGTGCTTCGGCTTTGGAGATACCCAAGACGTGAATGGGCGCTTCCGTGATGTTTTCGAGCACATTGAGGTGAGCCCACAGGTTGAAGTGCTGAAACACCATTGCCAGCTTGGATCGGAACCGTTGCAGTTGACGCTTGTCAGTGGCTTGCAGCATGCCGTCTTTACCAGTTGCTAACGAGAGGGTTTCGCCTTCGAGCGTGATGATGCCGGCGTGAGGGTTTTCCAATAAATTGATGCAGCGTAAGAACGTTGATTTACCCGAACCACTTGACCCAATGATGCTGATCACATCACCGGCGTTGGCTTCCAGAGAAACGCCTTTTAGTACCTCATTGGTGCCGTAGCTTTTGTGTAAATCGGTAACGGTCAGTTGTGCAGTCATGGCTTGCTTGGGTGGTTTTGATGGCAGGTCATCTGCGGCGTTAGGCGCTGAGCAGTTGGCCCGTTTTGAAGGCCGTTGCACCTGCGATTTTTCCAATATCGAGGCCGGTTGTGGCCCAACGTACGACTTGTCGGGCGTAGAGTTGACCGCCGACGCTGGCTCGGATATCTGTTGTTTGTCCTGTGTAGGGCTCGATGATTTGTGCAACCACGTCACCAATCGACAGCTGCGCGCCAACGGGTTGCAAATAGACCAAAACACCAGGGTGCGGCGCCTCTAGGGTTTCAGAACCAGCCAATGGGGTCGGTTGGCATCGAGCGGGCGGCAGAGGGCTGGGGTCACCGTCGATGACACCCGTGTGCACCAAATAGGCCATGAGGTTAGCGGCATCAGCCTGTGCCAACGGGTGGCTGACATCTTGTTGGCCGCGCAACTCGACAGTGCTTGATAAGCAGGCGAGTTCAATCGGGTGATCGGGGAATGCGGCACGCAGTCGCCACCACACGCTACTGAGCGCTTCGTCAAAACACAATCCACCGCTGAGATCGCCGACCATGGTGGCGTTCAGGTCATCGTTCGCCCACAACACCGTCTCAGCCCCTAAGTGGCGAATGAGGGGTTCGGCTTGCGCAAGGTAAGGCGCTTCGACATACAAGTGCAGCACGGCCTCAAAGTCGCAGTGTAGGTCGAGTACGACATCGGCGTCGATGGCGAGGTCCAGCAAGGTATGGCGCAAGGTCTCTAGCTCGGTGCGTGGCGTTTGGGCACGCAGCCATGCGTGTATGACCTCGCGAATGAGACGCGTGTTCTGCGCTGGGTCAGGGCCTAATTGAGGGGCGATGACTGGGGCAATGGCGGCTGCGAGGTTGGGGTAGTGGCGGTTGAAGTTTTTGCCGCTACCTAATTCAAATCGACCCAACTGCGCGTACAACAGCGTTTGGTCTAAGCCAATCGGGTTGGCGACGGGGACAACGGTCACGCGTCCCTTTAGCCGACCGGCGGCCTCTGCCGCATCCAGTTGGGATTTGAGGTGCTGCAACACCAGCATGCCCGGCAACTCATCCGCATGCAGACTGGCTTGCAAGTAGACGTGTGGGCCTGTGCTATCCGGATGGCCGTAGTGCCAACTGACCAAGTGTCGTTGTGTGCCCGTTGCGGGGCTGATGAGTGGGTGCTGCTTGCGTTGCATACGAGCTCAGCGTTGGGGTCTTAAATAAGCGAGCCAATGGTGCTCGGCCAGTTTAAATAAACCGACCAAGGCGAACGTGAGAATCAGGTAGATGACACCCGCCGTGATAAAGGCCTCGAAGGGCAAGAAGAAATCCGAGTAAATGTTACGGGCTGCACCCGTGATGTCAAAAATGGCGGGTATCGTGCTGGCCAGCGAGGTGCTGTGCAGCATCATGATGACTTCGTTGGAGTAAGCCGGCAGTGTGCGGCGCATGGCCGAAGGCAAGACGATACGGCGCAGTGTTTGCAGGCGGGAATAGCCCATGGCTTGCGCGGCTTCAATCTCGCCCGGTGCGGTGTCACGGATGGCGCCAGCCAACATCTCAACGGTGTATGCACAGGTGTTGAGTGAGAATGCCAATACAGCGCAGAAGAACGCGTCCTTGAAGCCCGTCCACGGCCAGGTGTCGTCCCATCGCGCTTGAATCCAATCCAGCTGCGCGATTCCGTAATAAATGAGATAGACCTGAATCAGCAACGGCGTCCCGCGCACGATGTAGGTGAATAGCCAGATGGGCCCACGCACCCACGCCTTTGGCGATACGCGTAGGACTGCTAACGGTATCGACAGCGCACCACCGATGAGCAAGCAGGCCACCAAAATTTCCAATGTGCCAATGAAGCCTTGCCAATAAAGCGCCAGTGCCTCTGGCGTAAAGATGACGTCGAATTGCATGTGCCGCTGGCCTTGCTTATGCCGACAGGCGCTTGACGCCGACGGTGTATCGTTTCTCTAGTTGACGCAGCGCGACCAGGGAAACGGTGGTGAAGACCAAATAGATAACGGCGGCAAACGCCATGAACAATAAGGGCGCGTTGGGTACCTCGCCGCGTGCCGCAGCACCGGCTTGCTTGGCCAAATAGGTCATGTCTGGTAAACCCAAAATCGAGACCAACGCCGTTGACTTGAGGAGCACCAACCAGTTGTTGGTAAAGCCGGGTAGGGCCAACCGCACCATTTGCGGTAAGACGATGGTGAAGAACACCCGTGAGTGGCTCATGCCGTAGGCCAAGCCCGCTTCGGCTTGTCCCTTCGGGATGGCCAATATGGCGCCACGGAAGGTCTCCGTCATGTAGGCACCATAGATAAATCCAATGGTAATCAGACCCGCTGCGAAGGGGTTGATCTCAACGTAGTCGGTGTAACCGAACGCTTCTAAAACGACGTTTAAACCGATTTGACCGCCGTAAAAAATTAGCAGCATCAGGACCAAATCGGGGATGCCACGGATGATGGTTGAGTAAACACCGCCCAACCAGATCAATGGCTTGTGTTGGGAGAGTTTGGCGGAGGCACCCGCCAAACCCAGCACGACGGCGACCACCAGCGCCCCAAGAGCTACCTGTATCGATAACAGTGAACCCTCAAGGATGCTGGTGATGTAGCCGTCTAGTTTCAATTAATCACCCCAGATGTCGGTGCCAGCGAAGTACTTATCGCTGATTTTTTGCCACTCGCCATTTTTGCGCAGGGTCTTGATACCGTTGTCCAGTGCGGTACGCAGGTCTTTGTCCTGCTTGCGAACGGCAATGCCAGCACCCTTGCCGAAGTAGTTCACGAAGGAGCCCAGCGTCTTACCGACGAAAACGTAGTCTTTGCCATCAGGGGTATCCAAGAAACCACCCTTGACTTCGATCACGTCAGCCACGGTACCGTCCAAACGACCTGCTTTGATGTCGAGGTAGACCTGGTCCTGTGCGTCGTATGACAAGATTTGAACGCCCGCTTTGGCCAATTCACCCTTGGCGTATTTCTCTTGCGTTGAGCCCTTCAGCACGCCGAGCTTTTTGCCTTTCATGCTAGCGGCTGAGCCATCGGTTTTGATGTTCTTGTTCAGTACCACTTGTGAGGGGGTGTTGTAGTACTTGCCCGTGAACGCCACGACCTTTTCACGGTCTGCAGTGATTGACATGGAGGAAATGATGGCGTCGTATTTGCGCGCTTGCAGGCCGGGGATCATGCTGTCCCACAGCTGCTCAACGAATACACACTTGGCCTTCAGTTCGTCACACAGGGCTTGCGCGATATCCACGTCAAAACCAGTGGGCTTGCCATCGTCTGTTTTGTAGGTGAAAGGTTTGTAGGTGGGGTCGATCGCAACGCGGATCTCCTTCCACTCTTTAGCCGAAGCGGCGAATGACAGCCCCAGCGCGATCGCGCCGAGAACCAATGACTTTTTGATGGTCAACATGGGGATCTCCAGAAATAAAAAATTGAACACCCGTTGATTCTAAGGGGCATCCTGTTTGAAGAACCCGCCGGATCACAGGGTTTGCCCGAGGGAGAGTTGTCGTAAAATATACCGATCACCGGGGGTGTCCGGCGCGTCGGCGCTGCACTGAGAGAGTCCCCATGAACCTGATCTGGTTGGTACCAGCGTAGGGAGCGTGAACTGAGAACGACCGTATGGCCAAGGCCGTACATCCGACGTTATCCGCCACGCTGCTTGCGTGGCTTTTTTATTTGATAAAGGATAACTGTCATGAAACGTCGTTCGCTTGTTTGGCTGGCGGCCACCGCCATGGTGTTCCCATCGCTGTCCGTCAGTGCTGCGGGGGCTCCGACACCCCTGCGCGTGATCACCCACAGCTCATTTGATATGCCGAAAGAGTTGTTGGCGAAATTTGAGGCCGAAGCGGGTGTCAAGTTGACCCTGATCAAGGGTGGTGACGCGGGTGAGATGTTGAATAAGTTGATCCTGAGCAAAGAGGCGCCGATTGCCGACGTGGTGTTCGGTATCGATAACGCCATGCTCCCGCGCGCGCGAAAAGCTGGTGTCTTGGCACCCTTGCCCGCTTCGTTGTTGGCGCTGCCACTGAACCCCGCAGTCAAGGCCGTCGACCCCCAGGCCACGGCGGCGACCGATTGGCTGCCGATTGACTATGGGTTCGTGACCTTGAACATCGACAAGGCTTGGTTTGCCAGTAACAACGTGCGCTTACCCACACAGCTGAGCCAGTTGGCCGAACCAACCTATGCAAAGTTGCTGGTGGTTCAGAACCCCGCCACCAGCAGCCCCGGGCTGGCATTTCTAAGCGCAACCGTTCAAAGCCAGGGTGCTGGCGTATGGGGCTGGTGGAAGAATCTGCGCGCCAATGGTGTGAAGGTTTCCAACAGCTGGAGTGATGCGTATTACAAAGACTTCACCCGCAATGGCGGTACCCGTCCCATCGTGGTCAGCTACCTGAGCAGCCCTGCCGCTGAGGTGTTCTACAGCGACAAACCCCTCACCGAGTCGCCGACTGCTAACTTGAATTTGACTGGTGGCATGTACGCGCAAATCGAGGGTATCGCGCTGGTGGACGGCGGTGCTACAACCGCAGTGACTCAGCAGGCGGCCTTGGACTTCATGCGCTTCATGCGCGGCGCCGAGGCGCAGGCGGCTTTGCAAACCACCATGTGGATGTGGCCCGTTAGCAATGGTGTGCCCTTGGCGCCCGTCATGTCGCACGCCGGTGCAGCCCCC
This sequence comes from Burkholderiaceae bacterium, assembly GCA_049448275.1. Taxonomy (GTDB): domain Bacteria; phylum Pseudomonadota; class Gammaproteobacteria; order Burkholderiales; family Burkholderiaceae_C; genus RS62. The sequence continues at coordinate 4,025 of JBMTSM010000059.1, read as the reverse complement.
AGCGTCAAAGCGCTGGACGCTGAGACTTTGGCGCGCGAATCGCGTGTCTGGATTCGCCAATTCAATCAAGTGGTGGTGCGTTGACGCACTGGCGCAGCATCGCACTCGGCCTGTGGCCCGCCTTGTTTATAGGCGGCTTGGCCGTGTTGCCCATGTTGCGCTTGGTGTGGTTTGGTGCGACCGAGCCACTGCCCTTCGCCCAACAAGGGGGTGACTTCTGGCAGGGTTTGTTGACCATTTGGCAAGACGATTACCTGCGTGGGCGCATCGTGTGGTCCCTCACACAGGCCGGTGTCACCACCTTTTTGGCAGTGTGTTTGGGTGTGCCCGTGGCGTGGGTGATGGCGCGCTGGCGCTTCGCAGGCCGGGGGTGGTTATTGCAGACTTTGATGCTGCCCTTTGTGGTGCCCACATTGGTGGCAGCCATGGGGGTATTGGCTTGGTGGGGGCCGCAGGGCGTGCTTGGGCAGTGGTTGCCGTGGACCGCATCAGAATCCCCGTGGTTGTTGATTGCCGGTAATTTGTTTTTCAACTTGTGTTTGGTTATTCGTGCTGGCGTGGCTGGCTTTTCGAGTCAAAGTGCAGCGCAGTTTGATGTCGCGCGTACTTTGGGCGCGACCCCGTGGCGAACCTTTTGGCGGTTGGAGTTACCGCACGCGACACCTGCGATTCTGAGCGCGGCGAGCTTGGTTTTTTTATATTGCTTGGGGGGCTTTGGTTTAGCCCTGTTGTTGGGTGGGCAGGCTTATGCCACCGCGGAGGTCGCGATTTACACCCTCGTTGCCCACGAGTTGGAGTTGGTCTTGGCCAGCCAACTGGCGTTATGGATGCTGTTGTTTACGGGTATCGTCGTTGGCCTTTATGCCTGGTTACAAATGCGCCACGCCACGCCACGCGGTGCGGACGTGATGGTCCCACGCGACTTGCAGAAAAAACAATGGTGGCCACGCGTGGGTATTGCGTGGGTCTGGTTGGTATGTGGTGCGGTGAGTCTGGCGCCGTTACTGGCGATTTTTATCAAGGCGTTGTCGGCGTCCGCCACCACTTGGGCGCACGTCCTCAGCGCTGAGACGGGTGCGGCGTTGATAAACACGTTGCGCTTCAGTGCCGCTGGTTTGGTTGTGGCGTTGGTCTTGGGGGTGTGCCATGCCTTGGTGGGACGGCGCTATTGGTGGTGGCGTATGTGGGGGCTCTTACCCCTGATGGTATCGCCCGTGATGATTGCTTTTGGTTTGCTGTTGGTGGTGCCGCATTGGCTAGACCAGTGGCCTTTATTGGTTGGCGCCTATGCCCTGTTGGCGATGCCGTTGGTTGTGCAGCCGATAGCGCAGGCTTTGGACGCCTTACCAACGGCTTGGGCCGACGCTGCCCGCAGTTTGGGGGCAACCCCTTGGCGTGTTTGGTGGCGTGTGACGTTACCGTTGGTAAGACCGGCACTGCGGCGTGGCGCGGCGTTTGCATTGGCGACCATGGTGGGTGAATTTGCGGTAACGCTGTTTTTGAGTCGCCCCGAGTGGACAACCTTAACCACCCTGATTTATCAACACCTGGGGCGTGCTGGGCGCACGCAACTTGAGTCGGCTTGGGTCTTGTCAGCGGGGTTGTTATGTCTCACGTTGTGGTTATTTTGGTTGATCGAAAAACCATCAAGGCGGGGAAGCCATGCTTGAGTTGAGAGGCGTCAGTAAGTATTTTGGGGCCGCGCCCTTGTTAGATGCGGTCTCTTGGCAGTGGCCAGCGATAGCAGATGCAGGCGGTGCAGAGGTGGTGGCGTTGTTGGGGCCTTCAGGCTCGGGGAAGTCCACACTGCTGCGCATCGTTGCGGGTCTAGAGGACGCAGATGCGGGTGATGTGTTGTGGAATGGGCAATCGCTCGCGGCGGTCCCGGTAGAGCGACGCGGCTTTGCGCTGATGTTCCAGCAGTTTGCGCTATTCCCCCATTTGAATGTGCGTGACAACGTGGCGTTTGGTTTGCGCGAGCAAGGGTTGTCGCGTGCTGTTGCGCGGGTGCAGGCTGATGCAGCGCTTACGGGTGTTGGTTTGGCTGGTTACGGTTCTCGCACCGTGACAGGGTTATCAGGCGGCGAGCAGCAGCGGGTGGCTTTGGTGCGGGCACTGGTGACGCAGCCTCGTTTGCTGTTGCTTGATGAGCCGTTCTCGGCCTTGGACGCTGATTTGCGCGTGACCTTGCGATCGGCTTTTTTAAATGACATCCGACAGGCGTGGGACGGTCAAGCGACGACCGTTCGCCGTGTGTTGTTGGTCACGCACGACGAGGCGGAAGCACGTCAGATGGCGCACCACGCGTGGCGTTTGCATGGGGGCGTGCTACGGCCGCTGTGGTGACAGACCAGTTGCCGAAAGCGTGAGGATGCGGTCAGCCATCTGAGCGGCCGGTTGAGAGTGCGTCACCATGATCAAGGCCGCTTGGGTGCGTTTGGCTTGGTCACGCAGTAAATGCAGGATGCGGTCACCGGTTTCTGGGTCAAGGTTGCCGGTTGGTTCATCGGCCAGTATGAGCTGCGGGCGGTGAACCAATGCCCGTGCGATCGCGACGCGTTGCAGTTGTCCGCCAGACAACTGTTCGGGTAAACGGTTGCCCATACCCGTTAAGCCAACGGCGACCAAGAGCTCATTGACGGCATCTTCGCAAGCTGATGCGGGATGACCTTGCAGCATTTTGGGCAGCGCGATGTTTTGTGCCACAGTCAGATGAGGCAACACGTGGAATGCCTGAAAAACAAATCCCACGTGATCGCGGCGCCAGTGAGCGCGCGAATCTGCAGAGCGGGTCGATAACGGGTCGCCATTCAAGGCGATGTCACCGCTTTGCCAGTCATCCAAACCCGCCAAACAGTTCAGTAAGGTGGATTTACCGACGCCCGATTCACCCGTGATGGCAACGAACTCACCAGCGTCTACCTGCAGGTCAATCTTGTCCAACACCCGCACGGGCTCTCCGCCCGCTTGCGTTGCCGCATAGGTTTTACAGAGTTGGGTCACTTGCAATGTCATAGCAGTGATTCCACCACAGCCATTAATTGCCGCAATGCATCGGGGGCATCAGCCGGTACGATGCGACGCGCCGGCATACTGCGCAGCCACGTCAGTTGGCGCTTGGCCAGTTGGCGTGTTGCGGCGCTGCCGCGTTCAATCCACAAGTGACGGGCATCACCTGTCAGCGCGCCGTGGGTGTCGAGTAATTCCCACGCCTGTCGATAACCGACACAACGCACGCTGGGTAAGTCGAGCGATAGGTCGGCACGGGCCCTTAGCGCCATCAGCTCGGTTTCAAAGCCAGCGTCCAACATATCAATAAAGCGTTGATTGATACGCGCATGCAGCCAAGCGCGGTCGTTGGGTTCGAGGGATATCAGAGGCACTGTGTGACGTTGCGGCTGCGCAGCGCGATTAGCTTTGGTTTGCCATCGGGACAGCGGGACGCCGCTACTCTCATAGACCTCAAGTGCACGTTGGATGCGCTGGCTGTCGTTGGGGGCGAGGCGATTGGCGGTGGTGGGATCAACCGCCATCAATCGTGCGTGCATGGCTGGCCAACCCTCGCGCTTAGCCGTTTCGGTGAGTGCATCGCGCACCGCAGCATCCGCAGTGGGCATGTCGTCTAAGCCTTCGAGCCAGGCTTTCACGTACAGCATGGTGCCGCCCGTTAAGATGGCCAGGCGCCCCCGCGCGTGAATGTTGGCGATCGCGGCGTCGGCGTCGCGCACGAACTCAGCCGCGCTGTATCGCTGTGCGGGGTCGCGAATGTCGATGAGGTGGTGTGGTACCGCGGCCCGCTCCGCTGTCGATGGTTTGGCTGTGCCGATATCCATGCCTCGGTAGATCAGCGCAGAGTCCACACTGATGATTTCCGCAGGCCACTTCGCAGCGATGGTCAGTGCCGCGGCGGTCTTCCCTGACGCCGTTGGCCCAGTGAGGATGAGGGTCCGTCCGCTCACGGCTTGATGGGCCCTGCGCTGCTGTTGGGCGTGACGCGTGTGGGTGGCGTTGGCCCTTTGGGTGGT